>JASFTY010000149.1:0-8772 GCA_050050535.1 Gemmatimonadales bacterium
CGTCTTGAGGACTCCGCCGAAGTGTCCCACGGCGAATCCGATGTCGGCGTCGATGAAGTGTACGGCCCGTATCGTCTCGTTCTCCGATACCGGCGCCACCGGGAAATCGGGACTCGGATACCACGTCTGCCCGGCGTCCTCTGAGATTATGACCGTGCCGAGCCGCCCCACCGCGGCACCTCGGTTCCCACTCCCGAACGACACTCCGCGCAGACTGGGGTAGTTGCCGTAGTCGACCAGCGACCAGTACTGCCCGGCGTTCGTCGAGCGATACACTCCGGCGCCCGCGCACGTTTCGCCCACCGCGACAGCAGTGTTCCCGTCAACGAATGCGGTGGATGATTGCCATTGGATGACACAATTGTCGCGCGATGAACTCTCCCACGTCTCGCCGTCGCTCGTGTATATGGGAGGCACGCCCGACCCTCCCACCGCTATCCCTTTACTCGGCGAATGGAGCGCGACGTCTTCGAGCGGCTTGTCATAGTACGAATCGGGTATGTCATAAGGGTTGGCCTGAAGATGCCAGGTCGCACCGCCGTCCAGCGTTCGGACAATCACCGACGTCATCTGATAGCCCCCGGCGACCGGATTCGGGAACGTCGAGCCCCCTACAGCCATTCCAACGCCACCGGCCGTGAGACTCACCGCCTTCAGGAACGGCAAGACAGAGGGAACCTCATCTGCTGGTGCCCACGTCTGGCCACCGTCGTTGGTTCGGAGTACCTGGCCGGGTTGGTAGTGGTACCCGATCTGATCCTCCATCATCCGGAGATGCTCAGCCCCTCCTACTATCACCCCGGTCTGCGGATCGGTGAAGTGCACGCCCCGGATGTGAAGGGCCGCACCTGCCGGCACCGGCAGCTGTGTCCAGGTATCTCCACCGTTCGTCGTCTTCAGAGCGGTCGCCTCGGAACCGACGACGTACCCGGTGTCCCGGTCGACGAAGTGAACCCCCCACAACCGGACCGTCGTCAGGCCGTGCTCCAGTTGTATCCACGATTGGCCGCCGTCCCCCGTCTTGATGATCACGCCGCCCTCGCCCACCGCGTACCCCACCTCCTCGTCGACCAGGCAGACGTCCAGGAAGTGGTGCTGGTCGGCGGCTGGGCTAATCGTGTCCCAATCGTGCGGTATGTCCCAGAACGTCAAACCGCGGATCACAGACGCCAGATAGTCGAGTGCCTCGAGCACCGGTTCGACTATACCGCGGGCTCGCGGATCCGTGTCTCTGGGGTCATCGGGCATGGCAGGCACCTCCTTGGAAGGGAATGAGGTCGGTGTCATTCTGGACCCCAGATTGGCCGAATGCAAGATATCCGATGAGGCGACCGCCGCTCTGTGGACTCGCGCGGTGCCGGGGCCTAGTTTTCCGCCGATCGCGAGCGACCCAACCCCACACATTCCGGAGTGATTGCCATGCTGAGATGCGCGTGTGTCGTTGCCTTGCTGCTGGCCTTTGCCGCGGACGCCTTCCCCCAGCGGCGACCCCGTCCTGCAGGCCCACCGACGCTGGAGGCGCAGCGGCAGGCCTGGGCGCGCCACCTCGAGCTCGACCGCGCCACACTGTTCAAGGGACTCGAGTGGCGCGACGTCGGGCCGGTCGTTCAGGGCGGCCGGCTGGTCGACATCGAGGGCGTGCCGGGCGAACCGTACACCTTCTATGTCGCCTACGCGTCCGGCGGCGTCTGGAAGACCACGAACAACGGGATCAGCTTCGAGCCGCTGTTCGATGACCAGCCGTCGATCATCATAGGCGACATGGCCCTCGACCCCACTAACCCGCAACGCATCTTCGTCGGGACCGGCGAGAACAACTCGTCGCGCTCCTCCTACGGCGGCGCAGGGGTCTTCCGCTCGGAGGACGGCGGCCAGACTTGGACGCTCCTCGGGCTCGAGGGGTCGGATCGCATCGGGCGGATCCTGGTCGACCCGCGGAACCCCGATCGCATCTACGTCGCGGCGCTCGGGAAGCTGTACACGCCGGGCGGTCAGCGCGGCGTCTACCGCTCGGACGACGGCGGCGACACCTGGCAGCTCGTGCTGGCCGGCGAAAACGAGATCACCGGCTTCGTCGATCTGACCTTCCAGCCGGGCGACCCCGACGTCATCTATGCGGCGGCCTGGGAACGGATCCGCCGGCCGTGGGACTTCGTCGAGGGCGGCGCGGGGACGGGCATCTGGAAGTCAACCGACGGCGGTGACACCTGGGAGCGCCTGGGCGGTGGACTCCCCCGCGGCGAACATGTGGGGCGCATCGGGCTGGCGGTCTCGCCGGCGAACCCGCAGGTGCTCTACGCGTCGGTCGACAACCAGGAGATGTTGCCCGAGGACGAGTGGGACCTGGGTGACGGCGCGGTGACGCCCAAGCGCCTGCGCGAGATGAGTAAGGAAGAGTTCCTCGCCCAGGACCCCGAGGAGATCGAGGACTTCATCCGCGGCAACGATCTCGATCCGCGGCTCGACGCCGGTCGGCTCATCGCCGCCGTGCGCAGCGACTCGATCACCATCGACGACCTGCTGCACGCGCTGCAGGACGCGAACGCCGCACTCTTCTCCGCCGACATCCGGGGGATCGAGGTCTGGCGCTCCGACGACGCCGGCGCCAACTGGCGGCGCATGAACCCGGAGCCGATCCGCCAGGCGGTCTACACCTACGGCTACTACTTCGGCCAGATCCGCGCGGCGCCCGATGATGTCGATCGCGTCTACGTGCTGGGCGTCCCGCTCCTAGTCTCGGAGGACGGCGGCGTGACCTGGCGCGAGACCGCCGGTCGCGGCGTGCACGGCGACCATCAGGCGATGTGGATCGACCCCGAGCATTCGCAGCACGTGATACTCGGCAACGACGGCGGCCTCGACGTCACCTGGGACGGCGGTAAGACGTGGCTCAGCCTCGCCTCCGTCTCCGTCGGCCAGTTCTACACGGTCGCCGTCGATCTGGCCGATCCCTACAACATCTACGGTGGGTTGCAGGATAACGGCGTGCTGAGAGGGTCGAGCCGCTCACGGCCCAACATCACGGCTAGTTGGGAGCGCGCCGGCGGCGGCGACGGCATGTGGGCGCAGATCGACCCGCGTGACAATCGCACCTACTACGCCGGCTCGCAGTTCGGCTACTACTTCCGCAGTGGGCCGGCCGGCTACCAGCGGGTGAGGCCGCGGAACGGCGTACTGGAGGAACCGCTGCGCTACAACTGGCTGACACCGATTCTGCTCTCGTCACACAACGGCGACATTCTCTATTACGGCGCGAACAAGCTTTTCCGTTCGATGGACCAGGGCGAGACGTTCACCGCGTTGAGCGGCGACCTGACCCACAGCTCGAACCGCGGCGACGTGCCGTTCGCCACGATCACGGTCATATCCGAATCGCCGAAGCGCTTCGGGCTCTTGTGGATCGGTACCGACGACGGTCACGTCTACGTGACGCGCAGCAGCGGCGCCGAGTGGACCGAGGTGAGCGGCGGCTTGCCTCGCGACCGCTGGGTCTCGCGGGTCGAGGCGTCGAACCACGACGAGAACGTCGCCTACGTCAGCCTCAACGGCTATCGCAACGACGACATCACGGCCTACGTCTACCGCACCGACGATCTCGGCCGCAGCTGGCGCGACATATCCGGCGGACTGCCCGACGAGCCGGTGAACGTGATCCGCGAGGATCCCGTGAACCCGGCGGTGCTCTACGTCGGCACCGACCGCGGCGCCTACGTCTCACTCGATACCGGGCGCACCTGGATGGCGGCGGGTGCCGGGCTGCCCAACGTACCGGTCCACGACCTGATCGTACATCCGCGCGAGCGCGAGCTGGTCGCCGGCACCCACGGCCGCAGCGTTTGGGTCCTCGACGTGCTTCCGGTACAGGAGCTGACCGACGAGGTGCGCCGCTCCGACGTACACGTCTTCCCGGTCGACGGCATAACGTACTCGCGGGGCTGGAGCTCGCGCCGCTCGCTCTGGTACTACCGGCCCGAGGACCAGCCGTACCAGAACTTCCCGTTCTGGGTCGACGCCGACGGGCGCGTCGAGTGGAGCGTGCTCGACGATGACGGGAACGTGCTGCGCCGCGGCGAGCTGGACGTCGTGCGCGGCGTGAACACGCTGCGCTGGGACCTGATGCTCGATCCCGAGCTCGCACTGCCCGTCGAACAGGCGCGCGTGGCTGAACAAGAGAAGGTCAAGCCGGCCGACACGCCGTGGGCCGAGGCCGTGCGCCTCGACCGCCAGCTCTACGTCACGCCGGGCACTTACACGGTGCGGGTTCAGATGGGTGATAGTTCCGCGGATACCGAGTTCGAGGTCAGCCCGCCGCGACCACGCGAGCCGCGCATCGCGCCGGCGCCGCGGATCCGCGGCCAGAAGAAGAAGGGACGCTAGCGCAGCCGAGACGGCGACCGGGTGGATGACCGCTCGGGTGGACTTCCTGTATACGAACATCGGGCGGGGGCACCCCCACTATCTCGATGGGGTCATCGAGTGCCTGCCGCCCGAGTGTGTCGGTACGGTCACCGATGTCTTTGCCGAGACATCCGGCCTCGCGCGGGCCGCCTGGCGCCTCGCACGCTCCGTGTACCGGGGCGGCGGCCGCAGCTCCGCGCTCTCGGCGGCCTACAACCGGCTGCGGGCCCGAGCCGACTACAATCGCGGCGGACTGCTGCAGGGCGTCATGGGGCGGCCGCTCAGACGTCGGTACGCCGACGATCCGTTACCGCTCGTCGTCGCCCATCCCATCCTCGCCGCGATCCTGAGGGAGAAGCGGAACCTCTTCTATCAGCACGGCGAGCTCGCCGCGCCACGCGAGTCGTGGGTCGTGGGTAGGCACCGCACCATCGTCCCGACCACGGCGACCGCGGACGCCTTCATCGCCGGCGGAATCGATGCGGAGAGCCTCTTCGTCTCGGGGCTCTGTATCGAGTCGGCACTCGTACGGCAGGCGGAGGCCGCCCTCAACGCCAGGCTCGAGCGACTCGGCGGCTCGGGCCCGCTCTGCGGCGCGTTCTTCTCCTCCGGTGCCGAGCCGCGCCGGCACGTCGAGTCGCTGGCCGCCGCGGCGGCATCCGTCGCCGCCGCCGGAGGCCGGGCGCTCGTCTTCGCGCGCCGCGCGGGCAGGTTGATGGCGCGCCTGGCTGGAGCACGTCGCGAAGCGCCTGCGATCACTCTGTGTCTCTACGACAGGCGGCAGGAGTTGAACCGGCTCACGCAGAGCTATTTCGCCGACTTCGACTACTTCGTCGCGCCGGCCCACGAGCGGACGCACTGGGCGCTGGGCCTCGGGCTGCCGATGATCGTCGTCGGGCCGTCGCTGGGCAGCTTCTCCCCTCTCAATCGCGAGCTCCTGCTGGCCCAGCGGGTTGCCGCTACGATAGACGACGGGCACGCCGCGGCGTCGTTCGGCGCGACACTCGGCAAGCTCCGCGAGATCGGTGAATTGCGCGCCATGGCAGAGGCGGGCTGGGGCCGATACGACACGCGGGGCTTTCAGAACACCGCCGACATGCTGCTGACGTCGTAGCTCTGCGTCGTCAGCTGCCTTCGAACGTTCCCGGGATGCGCTCGCCGCAGGCCGGGCATCTGCCGCCTTGGATTCGGTTCGCGAGGATATCGAAGACCCGGCGTTTAATCAGCAGCTTACCACACGAATGGCAGTACGTGTCCTCCCATCGGTGGCCGGGCACGTTGCCTAGGTAGACGTACCAGAGGCCCGCCTCCGTTCCGATCGTCCTGGCAGCCTCGAGCTTGGCGACCGGCGTCGGCGGCAGGTGGGCGAGCTGCAGGTGCGGCTGGAACCGGGTGACGTGCCACGGAGTGTCGGGGCCGAGCGCGTCGTGGATCCACTTTGCGATGCTGTGCAGCTCGCTCGCGCTGTCGTTGATTCTCGGGATGATGTTGGTCACCACCTCGACGTGCATACCGCACGTCTTCGCCTGGCTCGCTGTCTCGAGGATCGACGCCGCGTCGGCCAACTGGCCGATGCGCTCGTAGGTGTCATCGGAGAATCCCTTGATATCGACGCGGAAGATGTCCAGATACGGCGCGATCGTCGCCAGCGCCTCAGGTGTGATCGACCCGTTGGTGACGTAGTTCGTGTAGAGCCCCGCTCGCTTAGCGGCCTTCGCCGCATCGAGCGTATACTCGAACCAGATCGTCGGCTCGTTGAACGTCCACGAGAGGCCGATACAGTTGGACGCGCGCGCCGCGGCCACGGAATCCTCCGGCGACAGATAGCGCGTCGCCATCGCACCCCGCGCCCAGTGCGAGATCTCCCAATTCTGACAGCCGGGGCAGCGGAAGTTGCAGCCGACGCTGCCGAGCGACAACCAACGCGAGCCGGGCTGGAAGTGGTAGACGGGCTTCTTCTCGATCGGGTTGACCGAGGCCGACGACACCTCTCCGTAGATCAGGCTGTATAGCCTGCCATCCTCATTGCGGCGCGTCTTGCACCACCCCTCGGCGCCGGGCTCGATCAGGCAGCGCCGCTGGCAGGTGCCGCAGCGTACCGCGCCGCTGCCGAGCCGTTCGCAGAGCAGCGCTTCCACCTTCACGCACCGTACTCCCCGCGCAGCGACACGTAGAGAACCTCGCAGATCTCCGTCGCGATCAGCCCGCTCTCCGTCTTCTCCGTCAGTATCAGGAACTGTCTCCCATCGTCGAGGACCGGGGCGATGAGCTTACCGCCGGGCGCGAGTTGCAGGGTGAGCGGCGGCGGGACTGACCGGCAGGCCGCGGTGATCGAGATCCGGTCGTACGGCTGCAGGGGCGGGTGGCCGAGCCCGCCGTCGGCGTTGACCAGCACGATGTCGTCGTAGCCCGCTCGCTCCAAGTTGGCCTTGGCGAATTGGAAGGTCAGGGGATCGATCTCGACGGCGACCACCGTGCCCTCCTCCCCCACGACCTCGCGGGCCACCGCGGTGCCGTAGCCGGAGCCGAGCCCGATCTCGAGGAAACGGTGGCCGGCGTCGAGGCCCAGTGGCTCGTAGAACAGAGGATAGCTGTGGGGGCAGGATATGGTCGCGCGTTCACCGGGAAGTGGCAGCGGGACCTCGAGGTATGCGTAGTCGCGATAGAGGCGCGGTATGAAGTCTTCCCGCGGGATCTTGAGCAGGGCCTGCCGGATGCGCTCCGACTTCAACATGCCGGTGCGCACCAACTCCTCTACCTTGGCGGCGCGCTCGAGCTCGAGCTCCGCCGCCGACTTGGTCGGCTCGTGGGGCGGAGGTACTATCCAGCCTGGCATTGTATTCTAAGATGTGGCCCCGGCCGATCGCCCGGCAATCGCCGCCCAGCCACTACCCCGACGCCGGCGCTGTCGCTTCGGTCCCGGAGTGCCTATCCTTAGATGAGCAATCTCATAGCCGAGGGCGATCATGTCGGAAGTGATGGCGTCGGTCGTACCGACCAAGTACTGGCACAAGCTCGAGGACGGGCGGGTCCAGTGCGACCTCTGCCCGCGCTTCTGCCGCCTGCGGGAGGGCCAGCGCGGCCTGTGCTTCGTCCGCATGTGCCAGGACGGGCAGGTCGTCCTCACCACCTACGGCCGCTCCAGCGGCTTCTGCGTCGATCCGATCGAGAAGAAGCCGCTCAACCACTTCCTGCCCGGCACGCCGATCCTCTCGTTCGGGACCGCTGGCTGCAATTTGGCGTGCAAGTTCTGCCAGAACTGGGACATCAGTAAGTCGCGGGAGATGGACCGGCTGGCGGACGCGGCGTCGCCCGAGAAGCTGGCCGAGGTGGCGGAGCGACTCGGGTGCCGGAGCGTCGCCTTTACCTACAACGACCCGGTGATCTTCCACGAGTACGCGATCGACGTGGCGCAGGCGTGTCACGAGCGCGGTGTCAGAACCGTCGCCGTGACCGCCGGCTACGTGTGCGAGGAGCCGCGACGCGAGTTCTATCGTTACATGGACGCCGCCAACGTCGACCTCAAGGCCTTCACCGACGACTTCTACTACAAGCTCTCCAAAGGTCACCTGCAACCTGTACTCGACACGCTCGTCTACCTCAAGCACGAGACCGACGTCTGGTTCGAGTTGACGACGCTGCTCATCCCCGGCAATAACGACTCGGACGCCGAACTCGACGAGATGACGCGCTGGGTGGTGGAGCGCCTCGGGCCCGAAGTCCCGATGCACTTCTCCGCCTTCCACCCCGACTGGAAGATGACCGACGTGCCCCCCACGCCACCCGCCACGCTGTCGCGGGCCCGCGATATCGCCCTTCGCAACGGCGTCCGCTACGCCTACACCGGCAATGTCCACGACCTGGCGGGCGGCAGCACGATCTGCCACGAATGCGGGCAGACGCTCATCGCCCGCGACTGGTACGTCCTCGAGAGCTGGCAGCTGACCGACGACGGCCGCTGCACGAAGTGCGGCACGCCCTGTGCCGGCGTCTTCGACGGGCCACCCGGAGACTGGGGCGCCAGACGCCTGCCGGTACGGATCGGCAGTTAGCCCGGCGTCCGGCGCCGGAATGGCCAACGCTCTCCTGCTTTCCTATCTTGCCGGGCCCCGACCGATTGACCCGCTGCCGTTCACCCTCTGATCTGCTAGTGGTTGGCACGTTGCTTGGAGCGCTCGCACTCGTCGTGCTGGCACCGGCTGTCTCGGCCCAGGTGCCCGACACGTCTTTCGTGATCCAGGCCGTTAGAGTGACGGCGCCGCCGACCATCGATGGGGTCATCGAGGAAGGCGAGTGGGCCGGCGCGGCGATAGCCGATGACTTCATCCAGTACCAGCCGCACCTCGGCGAGCCTTCCGTCGTCATCTCGCAGGC
>JASFTY010000150.1:0-8767 GCA_050050535.1 Gemmatimonadales bacterium
AGGTTCGGCATGAAGCGCAGCCAGTGGTCGCCCGCATCGAGCGAAACGAACAGCGCGTGCTCCGTGCCCAGGAACAGCAGGCTGGGGTTCACCGGGTGCTCGACGATCACGTTGACGGAGCCCTGGCGCGGCAGGCCATCGTGCAGCGGCGTCCAGCGGGCGCCGAAGTCCTCCGTCTTGAACACGTAAGGCGCGAAATCGCCATCGCGGTGTGCGTCGAACGTAGCGTACGCCACGCCGCGACCGGCGCTTGAGGCGATCACTCGGCTGACATAGGTGCCGGTCGGCACGTCAGTTACGTTGCCCGAGACCTCGGTCCACGTGTAGCCGCCGTCCCGGGAGACCTGCAGGTTCCCGTCGTCGGTGCCGATCCAGAGGATCCTCGGGTCGAGCGGCGACTCGGCGATCGTCACGATCTCGCCGAACGACGATGTCCCGTCGTTCTTCGACAGCATCGGCTGTGAGCCGGCTACGCCCATCAGCGTCAGCGTGTCACGGTCGATCTGCCGCGACAGGTCGTCGGTCCGCTCCCAACTGACACCGCGGTCGCGGGAGACGAACAGCCGATTGCCACCCAAGTACACGACCCTGGGGTCGTGCTGGGACAGCAAGACCGGGGTCACCCAGTCGAAGCGATACCGCGGCTCGCCCTCCGGCGGTAGCGGCTCGATGTCGAGGTGATCGCCGGTCTCGGGGTCGAGCCGTACCAGGACGCCGTTCTGGGCGGCGCCGTAGACGAAGCGGTAATCGGTGGGGTCCGCCTGGTGGTACATGCCGTCGCCGAACCCGATCTGGCGCCAATCGTCGTTGATGATGCCGATCCAGTGGCGCGTCCGGCTGGGGCCGAGCCACGAGTGGTTGTCCTGCATACCGCCGTAGATGTAGTACGGGTCGCGCATGTCGACGCCGATGGCATAGAACTGACCGATCGCCAGGTTGTTGATGCGGATGAAGTTCTCACCGCGGTCCCACGTCTCGTAGAGTCCGGCATCGCCGACCAGGTAGAAGTGCTCCGAGTCGCTCGGGTCGATCCACAGGTCGTGGAAGTCGCTGTGCACACCCACATCGTAGGTCGGCCGTGTGGGCATCGTGCGGAAGCTGCGCCCTCCGTCCTCGCTCTTATAGAACGATGTCGCGAGCACGTACACGCGGTCCTCGTTCGTCGGGTCGATGTATATGTGGCTGTAGTACATCGGCCGCGGGTTGAGGTCGTTCACCATCTCCCACGTCGCGCCGCCGTCCTCGGTGCGATAGACGCCCGAGCGCTCGCCGTGTTGGACGATGGCGTTGAGGACCCGCGGGTCAGTGTGCGCGATGGCCAGGCCGATCCTGCCTTTGTCGCCCTCGGGGATGCCTGTCTCCAACTCGCGCCAGGTGGCTCCGCCGTCCGTCGTCTTATAGATACCGCTGCCGGGGCCACCGCCGTTGAACCCCCAGGTGCGGCGCAGCCGTTGATAGGCGGCGGCGTAGAGCGTGTTCGGGTCGGAGGGATCCATGACCAGATCGACGACACCGGTCAGCGTGTCGACGAACAGCACCCGACTCCACGTCGCGCCGCCGTCGCTGGTCTTGTAGACGCCGCGCTCAGCGCTGGGCGCCCAGAGGTTTCCCAGTGCCGCCACGTACGCCACGTCCGGGTCGTCCGCGTGCACGGCGATCGCGCCGATATGGCGAGTCGCGTCGAGCCCCAGGTGCGTCCAGGTCGCACCACCGTCGAGCGAGCGATAGACGCCGTTGCCCCAAGAGGTGCTCTGGCGGTTGTTCTGCTCGCCGGTGCCTGCCCAGAGGATATCGGGATTGGACGGCGCGATGGCCACAGCCCCGAATGTGCTCACCGGTTGGTCGTCGAAGATGGGCGTCCATGTGGTACCCTTGTTGGTCGATTTCCATATGCCGCCCGACGCCGTGGCCAGGTATATCGTCGACGGGTCATGGGGCAGCGCCTCCACATCGTGTATTCGGCCGCCGGTGACGGCAGGCCCTATCGAGCGGAAGCGGAGTTCCTGGAAGAGCTGTGGCGTGCGGGCGCCCTGTGCCACAGCATCTCTCGAGAGCGGGACCAGCAACGTGGCGAGCGCAACAATGACGGTCGTCGATCGGCAGACAGATGTCATGAGGATCAGCTCCTTCAGCTCCTTCGGTGGGCATCGGTGTTGGCTGTTTTCCCGGCACCGACAAGATAGCGCCAGGGCGGGGGGCTAGACAGCGTGGCGGAGCCGGTCACGACTCGAGAGGCGGTGTTGCATTTTGCAACGGGTCGACCGATACTTGACCCGGAATTCGAGTGCCCGACTGCGCTGCATGGCGCGACTCCTCCCCTGCCCCACCTCCAGGAACCCGCGGCGACGGAGACGAGATGACGAAGGACGGGGTTCCCCTCATCATGGACGTGGACGGGACCCTGATCAGGTCCGACCTGCTCTGGGAGGGCCTCGCCTGGATACTGACCCGGCGGCCCCGGCGACTACTGCCGGCGCTGCTCGCCCTGACCGGCGGTCGTCCGGCGCTCAAGGCGTTCCTGGCACGCGAGGGCGGCGTCATCATCGACGATCTGCCGCTCGAGCAGGCGGCCCTGGAGCTGATCGAGGAGGCCAGAGGCGCGGGTGCGAAGGTGATACTTGCATCCGCCGCCGACGAGTCGCAGGTCGAAGGCTTGAAGGATCGGGTGGGCGCCGACCTGGCGTGGGGAAGCGACGGAGCCACGAACCTGAAGGGCTCACGCAAGCTGTCGCACATCCAGGACCGGTTCGGCGAGTTCGACTACGTCGGCAATAGCCGGGCAGACCTGCCACTATGGGGGGCGGCGCGGCGGGCCATCGCCGTCAACGCGGGCCCGCTGACGCTGCGCAAGGCTACGCGTCTACGGCCCGACATTATCGTGGTGCGTGGCAAGCGATCCCCGACCTGGCGGCTCTGGACTCGGCAGCTGCGCCCGCACCACTGGGCGAAGAACGCTCTGCTGTTCGTGCCCGCCCTGGCCGCCCATCTGAGCCCCAGCCTCGAGCTCGCCGCCCGGTTACTCGCCGGCTTCGCGGCGTTCTCGGTCACCGCTTCCGCGGTCTACCTGTTCAACGACCTGGCGGACCTGGCGAGCGACCGGGCTCATCCGCGCAAGCGGCATCGCCCACTCGCTGCCGGTGAGATCTCGATCCCGGCGGCTCTGGTCACAGGCTTACTACTCGTTGGGGTGGCGGCGGTGGTGGCCTGGCAGCTCTCGCCCAGGTTCGCGGGTGTGCTCGCCGCCTACCTCGTGATCACGTACGCGTACTCACTCAGCCTGAAGCAGCATCTGGCGATCGACGTCATCACGCTCGCAACGCTGTACACGGTCCGCATCGTCGCGGGCGCCGTACTGGTCGAGGTGCCGCTCTCGAGATGGTTCCTGGCGTTCTCGATCTTTCTGTTCCTCTCGCTGGCGCTAGCGAAGCGTGCGGTGGAGCTGCGCGGAGCCGCCGCGAGGAATGCGACGAAGGTCGCCGGCCGTGGGTACCGGCCCGAGGATCTGCCGACCCTCGGGGCCATGGGTATCGCGGCCGCCGCCGGTAGCGCGCTCGTCTACTGCCTCTACATCACCGGCGAAGACGTGACGCGGCTCTATGCCAATCCCGACCTGCTGTGGATCGGGCTGCCCCTGTTCCTCTACTGGAACCTGCGGCTCTGGCTGCTGGCCGACCGTGGCACGCTGCAGGAGGATCCGGTCGCGTTCGCGCTCCGGGACCCGATCACCTACGTGGTGGCGGTCGTATTCCTGGCCGTCGTCTGGATTGCCGCTTGACTATGACGAATTCGATAGAGAGACGACTGTCGGGTTGGGGTCGTTATCCCAGCGGAACGACCGCGGTGTGCCGGCCCGAGCGGTTGAACGACCTTCGCGAATGCATGGCGGACGATAGATCGCTCGTCGCGCGCGGCCTCGGTAGGAGCTACGGCGACGCCGCGTACAACAGCGCCGGACATACGGTCCTGACGGAACGTCTCAATCGGTTCGTTCGGTTCGATGCCGACAGTCGGGTTCTCGACTGCGAGGCCGGAGTGACCGTGGACGAGATACTGATGTGCTTCGTGCCGCGCGGCTTCTTCTTGCCGGTGGTGCCGGGCACGAAGTTCGTCACGATGGGCGGTGCGCTGGCCTGTGACGTGCACGGCAAGAATCATCACAAGGACGGCTCGCTGAGCCGGCACGTAACGGACTTCCGACTCCTGACTCCATCGGGTGATCTGGTGGTGTGCAGTCGCGAGGAGAATACCGACTTGTTCTGGGCGACGGTGGGCGGCCTGGGATTGACGGGCATCGTAACCGATCTACGCATCAAGCTGATCCCGCTGGAAAGCGCGCACGTATCGGTCGACTATGACCGTGCCGATAACGTTGACGAAGCGCTCGAGCTGTTCCACGAGTCGGACGAGCACTACAAGTACTCCGTCGCCTGGTTGGACGGTATGGCCACGGGTCGCTCGCTGGGCCGATCGGTGCTGATGCGGGGCAACCCGGCGGCCGCCGGGCCAGCCACCGACCTGGGCGGTCGTTCGGGCAGATCGATTGCGGTTCCCGACGTGTTTCCCGGATTCTTGCTCAACCGGTTGTCGGTGCGGGCGTTCAACACGCTCTACTACAGGAGGCACCCGCGGCAGGCGCGCGAAGTCTTGACGCACTACGAGCCGTTCTTCTTTCCGCTGGACCGGCTCTCCAACTGGAACCGTCTGTACGGGAAGAGGGGACTTCTGCAGTATCAGTTCGTGGTCCCCTACGACGGCGGTCGCGAGGCGTTGATCAAGGTGCTGGAACTGTTCGCCAAGTCGAAGCACGGGATGTTTCTGGCGGTGCTCAAGCGATTCGGGCCCGGCGAGGCGGCGAGCGCGCTCTCGTTCCCGATGCCGGGGTACACGCTGGCGGCGGACATACCGCGTCGGGGCGCCGGCACATTTGACCTGCTGAGGGCGGTCGACCGGGTCGTCACCGCGGCCGGTGGCCGGATCTACCTCGCCAAGGACGCCCGGCTGGCGGCCGGCGCCGTGCGCGAGATGTATGACCGGTTGAATGCGTGGCTCGAGTTGAAGGCGCGCATCGACCCGGACCGCCACCTGACCTCGGACCTGGCCGAGAGGCTGGAGTTGGTGCCATGAGTGGGCGAGGGGCGCGGCCGTCCGACTCGCAGGGCTCCGAGATCGTTCTGATCCTCGGCGCCACGTCGATGATCGCGCGGGAGACGGCGGCGGCCTTCGCCGCGGCCGGCCACGACCTGATCCTGGCGGGCAGGGACACCGAGGAGGTCGAGCGTGTCGCCGCCGATGTAGCCATTCGCTACGGCGTGCGAACCGGGACGGAGAGGTTCGACGCATTGGACACCGATGGCCACGAGCGGTTCGCAGAGGCTGTCACGGCTGCAACGGGAGACGCGCTGGCCGGAGTCGTGGTCGCCTTCGGAGTGCTGGGCGACTCGGAGCGCGCGGCGACCGACTTCGATCATGCCCAGGAGATCATTGCGGCCAACTACGTCGGTGCCGTCAGCGTTCTGACGCGCCTGGTCCCTTACTTCCAGCGAAAGAAGAGTGGGTTCATCGTCGGGATCTCGTCGGTGTCGGGCGATCGCGGCCGGGGAAGCATCTACACCTACGGGTCGGCCAAGGGCGGCTTCTCGCTCTACCTCCAGGGTCTGCGCAACCGGCTCCAGCCGTACGGTGTCCACGTGTTGACCGTGAAGCCGGGCTTCATCGACACCCGCATGACGTACGGCACGGTGAAGCCAGGCATGGCCGCCCGGCCCGCGGCCGTCGCACGCGCGATCATTCGCGGTGTGAGGAAGAAGAAGTCGGTGATCTACGTGCCCGGGATCTGGCGCCTCATCATGTTTGTGATCCGGAACATCCCTGAGCCGATCTTCAAGCGCCTCAAGCTCTGAGGCCGGCGGCCGCTCAGCGGCTGCGCCGCACCGCCACCAGCAAGCCACCCGCCACCGTACCCGAGCCCAGCGGCTCTACGTCGTACCCCGCTGCATGGATCGTCCGCAGCAGCTGCCCAAGTTTCTCCAACGTATTCCGGTAGCTCAGGTGGCTGATGTACAGGTTGCGTTCGTCCAGCTGCGGCAGCCAAACCTCCGCGCCGGCCAGTAGCTCGTCCTGCATCGCAGCGATGACTGGCGTCTCGTCTTCCAGCTGCCAGACGATTCCCGGCAGTATGCCCGCCTCCGCGTTGTCGATGACCACCAGCTGTGCGTCACCCTCCAACGCCGACCGCTCCCCGCCGGCGGACCCGAAGCCGAACGGGAGCAGGAACCAGAAGACGAGTGGCATCGCGTAGAGGTAGAAGGCGAGCGGGGTCCCGACCCAGCGGAAGGTGCGCAGGAGGGCGACCGGTGCGAAGGCGAAGAACGGCCAGGCCATGCTCAGGTACTTGGGGCCCATCGCGTGGACGGGACTCAAGAAGGCGAGATAGAGCGCGATCGCGGCCCCGGCAATCCAGACGAAGGCGAGCAGCGCCAAGGTCCAGCCCGCCGCCGTCTTCCGGTCATACTCGAGTGCCGGAAGCCGTCGGACACGTCGGGCGACCATGCTCGCGACGATCAACGCCGCCAGCGCGCCCCAGACGTAGAGGGTCGGCTCGAAGGTCGAGATCACCGCACGCACCCGCTCACCGACCTCCGCCGGATCGAACGGCTGGGCCTGACGCCGGGCCTGGCCGAGCGGGCCGAACGGCGGATGGATCAGCAACCCCAGTACGTATCCCACGCCCAGCGCGGCGAGGCCCCGTAGCAGCCGCCGCCCGTCGCCCCTCAGCTTCACTAACATCAACAGGCCGCAACCGACGACGACGAGCGCGAAGTGGTAGTGCGTCAGCGAACCTGCCAACGCGAGCGCCGCCAGTACGGCCAATTGACCAGGCCGGTCCCTACTTTCGTCACGCACAAGCCTCCACGTCTGCCAGACGACGAGCACCGCGAGCAACGCGAGCAGGTCGTACTGGCGAGCTTCGACCGACACCGATGCGGTGGCAGGGCTCAGGGCGTAGGTGTAGGCCACGAGCACCGCCTGCGGGTCGTCCTTCAGAACGTAGCGGGCGAAGCCGAACAGGCTGAGGATCGTGAGAACGGCGAGCAGCGAGTTGAGCGTCGGGCCGGTCCAGAGCTGGACGCCGAAGAGCAGCGACCAGCTGTGCAGCATCCAGAAGTAGAGCGGCGGATGGATGTCGTAGATCGCGAGGTCGGCGCCGATCGTGCGGTAGCAGAAGCGATCTTCCGGCTGCAGGAATCGCTTCCACTCCAGTGCGGGGACGGCACGAAGTCGGAGGTCGGCCTCGTGGAAGGCACGCTGGTGACACGTCGCCGCCAGATAGCTGATCCCCTCGTCGTGGGTCAGCGTGTACTTCCAGCCTATCGCCTGCAGGCGCAGCGCCAGCGCGGCAGCGATTGCGATAGCCAAGACCGACGCGACCCAGACCGATCGTCCCGCAGGTCGGCGAATCGAGTCGGCGTCGTTCACCACTGTTCTTCGACGCGGAGACCGTGTGCCGCGACTGGCGGCTCAGTTGGTAAACAGGTCAAAGATGTTCCCGAGCGCGCTGGCTTCCGCCTTGTAGAACTCGGTGTACCTGCAGCGATCGCACGTCACGGTCGCGAACTTGCGGGCCTGCACGTCGAACACCTTGCTCCAGAAGCCACCGGCGGCGCGGATCTCGCCCGTCTCGCACGATGTGTTGCTGCACTTGGGGCAGCGGAAGTTGAAGCGGGTGGGCCGATAGGCGGTCATCTTCTGCCTCCTCTGTTCTGACGCCAAGTTAGGAAGGGGTGTGAAGGCGTGCCAGGGCGCGTCGCGCGGGCCGGGCCGGCGCTGCAGCAGCCGGCTTTCCCAGGCTACACCGACGCCTTAGTTTGTTCGCGGCCCCGGCCTCACTTTCATGCTTCAGAACGAAAGCCACGCTCCGGCTATGCTCAGAGGCACACCATTCCACGAGCGAACGGCGCCGCTCTGTCAAGGGCAGAACTGGCGGCGCTGGGCGGGCTGTCTGTCGGCCAGCTCCTACGAGTTGGTCCACGATCGTGAGTATTTCGCCATCCGCGGCGCCGCCGCGCTGATCGACGTCTCGCCGCTGTACAAGTACCTGATCCGCGGGTCGGACGCGGAGCGGCTTCTGAACCGTGTCCTGACGCGCGACGTCGCGAAGTGCGAGCTGCACCAGGTAATGTACGGGCCGTGGTGCGACGAGTCCGGCAAGGTCATCGACGACGGCACGCTGCAGCGTCTCGGTGAGGACAGCTTCCGACTCACCACGAACGAGCCGAACCTGCGCTGGCTTTGCGACAACGCGACCGGGCTGCGGGTCACGATCGAGGACGACACCGATTCGACAGCGGCACTCGCCCTGCAGGGCCCGACGTCACGCGAGATACTGATGAGCCTGGCAGATGGCGATCTCGCCGGCTTGAGGTACTTCCGCCTCGCGTTCGCACGGATCAAGGACATCCCGGTGACCATCTCGCGGACGGGCTACACCGGGGACCTGGGATACGAGATCTGGGTCCCGGCCCGGCAGGCGGTCCCGCTCTGGGACGCGCTGACGAGCGGTGGAGAGCCGTACGGTATCACGCCGACGGGGATCCTGGCGATGGACATGGCACGGGTGGAGGCCGGCCTGCTGCTGCCGGGCGTCGACTACGTGCCGGCGAACCGAGCGCTGATCGAGTTACGCAAGTCCTCGCCGTTCGAGCTGGGGCTGGGCTGGGCAGTCGGGCTGGAGAAGGACCACTTCGTCGGGCGACGGGCACTGCTCGAC
>JASFTY010000151.1:0-8761 GCA_050050535.1 Gemmatimonadales bacterium
GGAGGGACTCGAACCCCCGACCTCTGCGATGTGAGCGCAGCGCTCTAACCAGCTGAGCTACCGCCCCGTCTCGGTGCGTCGGTGTTCGCTATGCGGTGGTCGGTGAACAACCGCACAAGGCACACCGCCTACCGAAGAGCGGGCGACGGGTCTCGAACCCGCGACCTCGAGCTTGGGAAGCTCGCGCTCTACCAACTGAGCTACGCCCGCTTGCCGCCGGCTCCGGCGTACGGGGCCGGGCCCTAAATACTGCTCGGGCCCCTGCCGGATGACAAGGGGGCTGGGTCGGTGGGGTCGGGAGCTCGACGATGACCGCGTCAGCAACTGCCCGAGCCCGGCTAGCGACCGTGGCGGAAGACGGATGGATGACGGGGCAGCTTCGACCGTGGCACGAAGAGGTAGTCCCGGTTTTCACCAGCAGGGTCGGCCACAATCGCGTTCCTGGGGAGCGCCCCGTCCTTGGTGATCAAGAAGTGAGCGTAGTCCCTCCCGTCGAAGAATGCGTTGAGCCGGTCAGCTGCGGGCTGGAGCAGAACTTCGCAGATGATAAGGGGCTCGTCACGGGTCACGACCCACGACGCGCCGTCGAGCACCTCGGGCTCGGTGGTCTCCGTATCGATTTTGATCAGGTCCACGCGCTCGATCTCACGGCTGCGCACGAAGGTGTCGAGGCTGACCGTGGGGACGCTTATCGTGTTGCGCGCCTCGCGGAACCCACGTCTGAGCGACGAACTGCACGGTAGGCCCGCGTACGGAATGTAGAGGTCAGCCTCGCCATCCCGCTCCGCGACCGCCGAGCGCACGACCTCGACGTTCGACAGTCGATTGAGTCGTACATTGTCCGTCAGCACGTCGGCTATGTCCGGCATCGGCTCGAAGGCGTAGACCCTTCGATCGCGATCGTGCAGTCCCGCCAGGATCGCGTAGAGCCCGACGTAGGCTCCCACATCCATCACCGTCCCACAGGCACCTAACACGTTGAGGTAGGTGCTGACGGCAGCCTCCTCGTAGCCGCGGGCGCCACGCCAGTAGAGCGGCATCGCCACGAGGTCGAACCCGCGGATCGACAGCCGGAACTTCGGGCTGCCGGGAATCACTACGGGCAGCTCGCCCACTAGCGGTACCCGATAGAGAAGTCGGTCCGGGAGCAGTCGCCTGAACGGCCACAGCGCACCGCGAATAACACGGTTCAGCGGCCGAGTGTAGACCATCGACTTCAGGAATTTGCGGGCCACACCGAGCAAGTCGAGGCTGACCTTCGCCATCATTCGTTTCTGCCGGAGTAGAAAGGAGGTACGGTCAGCTGAGATGAAGCCTCGGAGCTAGAGGCCTCGTCAGACGGCTTGACGGAGAATACCGTGCCTCCGGCCCGTGGCGTCATTCTCCGCCCGCGTGCGGCCGGCTCCGAGCCATCGAACTCACCGCCTACTGCCGCACCGGCCACCGTCTACCGCCCACCGCCTACCGGAATCTCGTGCCTGCCGAAATTGGCCGCGCCCGGGTCGGAAACCAGGACCTCCAGCGTCAGGTCCCGTCCCAGCGCCGGCTCCGGGACAGCGACCCGTCCCCTGAACATGCTGACCCGGCCCGCGAACTCGAGCTCGGTACTCGAGACGACATCGCCGTCGGCTTTGAGTCGGGCGACGAACTCCTTGCTGCCCGCGTCCCACAGTCCGCCCGGCTCGATGGGGCAGCCACACATCCCGCGGACGCGCACACTGACGTCGAAGCCGTCGCCCACCGGCGTCAGCGGCTCGGGGCTCAGGATCTCGACGATGAAGCCGTGGAGCTCGAGGACGACGCCGTCGCCTTCGATGTGCCGGCCGGGCACGACCAGCATCCGCTTGCTGGCGGTCTGGACCGCCTGCGGGTAGCCCAGCGGGCCGGCCGCCGAGATGACCACGATCGTCGGCTCGGCGATCTCCAGCTCGGCGACGTACCCGGCGGCGCCCTCCGTGTCGTAGATCGACATGTCGCGGGTGCGCGCCGTCTGCATGATCAGCCGCGTGTCACCGGTACCGCCGTCGTGCAAACCCTCGGCGAGGATCGCGCCGGTCTCGGCGTTCACCACCGTCACCCGCGCACCGCCCACCCCGCTGCCGACGATCTTCGCGTCCCGAGCCACGACGCGGACTGTGATGCGGGTTGTGGCCTGGGCCGCTGCGTCGGCAACACCCGTGCCGAGTGCGACGACTAGAGCGATTGCGAAGTTCAGCTTCCTCATGCAGCCTCCGTTATCAGTAGGCGGTGGGCGGTGCAGCGGTGGGCGGTAACTTCGAACACTCCAAGTTCGAAGCTTCCACCGCCAACCGCCTACCGCCTACCGCCTACTGCCTACCGCCTACCGCCTACCGCCTACCGCCTACCGCTCACCACCGTATCAAAGCCGCACCCCAGGTGAACCCGCTCCCGAACGCCGTCAGCGCCACCAGGTTACCCCGCTGGATCCGCCCGTCCGCGACCGCCTCGTGCAGCGCGATGGGGATGCTCGCCGCCGTCGTGTTCCCGTACTTGTGGATGTTGCTGATGACCCGCTCCTCGGGCAGCCCCAACGACTTCTGTACCGCCTGCGTGATCCGCTGGTTCGCCTGGTGCGGGATCACGTAATCGACGTCCTCCAAGCTCAGACCCACCGCCGCCAGGGCCTCCTTCACCGCCGACGGCATCTTCACCACCGCGTGCTTGAAGACCTCGCGCCCCTCCATCACCGGACGCGTCAGACCCCGCTCGATCTGCTCCGGAACCAGCCACGGCTTGTAACGCGACCCCGGAGCCTCCATCCACAACTTCTCGGCGTGCCGGCCGTCCGCATGGATGTTCACCGACAGGACCCCCCGATCGCCGTCCTCCGTCGGACCCAGGATCGCCGCGCCCGCACCGTCACCGAACAGCACCGCCGTGTCCCGACCGTCCGTCGACAGTATCAGACCCGTCGATTGAACCTCCGTCCCCACCAGCAGGACACGCCGGAACATCCCGGTCCGGATCCAGGCATCGGCGATCGCCAGCCCGTAGATGAACCCCGTGCACTGGTTCCGCACGTCCAGGCACGGCACGTCCCGGATACCCAGCTTGCGCTGCAGGAACACGCCCGAGCCCGGGAAGTAGACGTCCGGGCTCAGCGTCGCCAGGATGATGCAGTCCAGATCTCCCGCCTCCAGACCCGCAGACTCCAGCGCCCGCTCCGCCGCCTCCTTCGCCAGATCCGAGGCGCCCGTGCCACCGTCCACCCAGCGGCGCTCGGCGATCCCCGAGCGCTGGCGGATCCAGTCGTCGCTGGTATCCATCCACTGGGTGAGATCTTGGTTAGTTATCACACGTTCGGGCACATAGTAGCCCGTCGAGATGACCTCTGTTCGTAACATGGCTTGCCTTATAAGGGGTGGATCTCTGCTCGCCACTCGCGTGGAGTCGGTCGACGTGATAATCTACGGCGTTCCTGACGTCTTGACGACTGCGAGGGAGGACCCCGTTGGCCAAGGCCAAGAAGGCTGGCGCGACAAAGAAGCGTTCCGGGACGAAGAAGAGGACGACGGGCGGCGCGGCGAAGAAGGGGAAGGCGAAGTCCAAGGCCACCGGTCGGGCCAAGGCCAAGGTGGCCCCCCGGGCCAAGGTGGCCCCCCGGGCCAAGTCGGCCCGCCGGGGCAAGGCCGCCCCGCGAGGCAAGGCCAAGTCGGCCCCCCAGACCAAGGTGGGCCCCCGGAGCAAGTCGACCGCCGCGGCGGCGGCCGTCCAGGATGGCCTGACGCCACCGGTGCTGCAGGACGCGGTGGACCGGGGCCGGGACTGGTTGGGCGAGCGGCGCGACTATTTCGGCTATCTGGTGCGGCGCGACAGCGGGCGTGGCGCGCCGGAGCTGGCGTGGCACCTGCGGGGCGATTTGCGGGCGAGGCAGGGCCCGGACGGGAGCTGGGAGGCGGTGGGCGGTGAGGGCCTGGGTGGCGACCTGGCGGTCACGGCGGAGTCGCTGTGGCGGCTGCTGGAGCTGGGCCTGCCGGGCGACTCGCCGGTGGTGGAGAAGGCGCTCGATTGGCTGTACAGCCGGCGCGACGAGGAGGGCGCCTACGGGTCGGGCTGCACGCCGGCACGTCACGAGGCGCGGATCTGCGAGCATTTCATCAGCGGGTTCTTCAGCCCCGGGCCGTCGGACGAGGCGCAGGAGCTGACGCTGAGCAACGGACAGAGCGTGACGTCGGACGCCGGGGCGCGGCTGCTGGCATCGGAGCGGGCACTGCGCGCGGCGCTGCGTGCGCGTCCGAGCGATCCGCGTGCGCACGCGTCGGTCCTGGGGCTGCGCGGTCTGCCGCTCTATCTGGAGTACGGCGGCAGCTACACGCCGGCGGTCCTGGTGGGGGCGCTGCAGGCGCTGGCGTGGCAGGAGGCGCCGCGCTCGGCGGAGCTGGAGGCGGGCCTCGAGTCGCTGGCGGGCGCGCAGGAGAAGGCGGGCGACTGGCCGAACGTGGAGTTCTTCTTCGTGCTCGAGGCTCTGCTGGAGATCAGGCATCCGGCGACCGATCGGATGTTGCGGCAGGCGGCTCCGCGACTGCTCGAGACGCAGCACAAGTACGGCGCCTGGGGCCGGCGCCATCTCGGCTCGCAAACCTGGATCGCGGTGCAGGTGCTGGAGCGGGTCCTCGGGTCGATGCGTCGCAAGCGCTGAGGCGTCTGCAGGCCCCGGAAACCCTTGACGCCTACCAACCCCAATCTTAGTCTCAGCCCGACTTTCTAGGCCATAGTGCAGCTCACGACTGGGAGGACGATGGTCAGCCCGCGCAGAGCGTTTACGATCAGTCTGTCGGGCCTGGCCGGCCTGACCCTGTTGGCCTTCGTCTCCCGCGGCACTGGTGGCCCCCAGGCCGAGGTGGCCACCCAGGTCCAACGCGCGCCCGTCCTCGCGGCTGCCGCCGCCGCTCAGAGCCCTCAATTCTCGCTCGATCCGGACACGCTGGTCGGCTGGGGTCGGGGCCCCGTCCAGCCGATCTTCTTCAGCCATCGCCGGCACGCCGGTGCCTACGAGATCGACTGCCTCTACTGCCACTCGAACACCGACCTGTCGCCGTGGGCATCGATGCCGACGGTGGAACTCTGCCTGGGCTGTCACCGGGTGGTGAAGGCGGCGAGCTCCGAGATCGCCAGGCTCCGCGGCTACGTCGAGCGCGACGAGCCGATCCCCTGGGAGCGCGTCTACAGGCTCGCCGACTTCGTGCAGTTCAATCACGGGCGGCACGTGCGGGCCGAGGTCGAGTGCCAGGAGTGCCACGGCGAGGTCGAGCAGCACGACGTGCTCTGGCAGTGGCCGCCGCTGACCATGGGCTGGTGCCTCGAGTGCCACAAGGAGCCGGGTGACGACGAGGCCAAGATGGCGGCGGCGGCGCGTAACGAAGCGCGTTACGCCGAGGAGGGCCGCGAGTCGCACGGCCTGTATCCGAGGTCGATCGACTCGCAGTACGGCGTGTTGAAGGGGCCGATCGATTGCGTGGCCTGCCACTACTAGGGTGATACGAGAGCGATACTAGATGTCGGAGATCAAGCGTCGCGACTTCCTCAAGGTCCTCGGGCTGACCGGTGCGGGCACCGGGCTGGTGGGCTGCGGGCGCGAGCCGGCGAAGCAGCTGATCCCCTACCTGGTGGAGCCGGAGCAGATCGTCCCCGGCATCGCGAACTGGTACGCCAGCGCCTGTCGTGAGTGCCCCGCCGGCTGCGGCCTCCACGTCAAGGTGCGCGAGGGCCGGCCGATCAAGGTCGAGGGCAACCCCGAGCACCCGGTGAACGCGGGTCGTCTGTGCGCGCGAGGGCAGGCGGCACTCCAGGGCCTCTACAACCCCGACCGCATCACGTCGCCGCTGCGACGGGTCCAGGGCACGGCGGAGTTCGAGCCGATCGGCTGGGACGAGGCGGAGTCGATGCTGGCCGGGATGCTGCGGCGGATGCGGAGCGACGGCCGCGCCGACTGGCTCTACCTGATCACCGACGGCGCGGCGGGCACGCTGGACGGGCTGTTCGATGAGTGGATGGGCGCCGTCGGCTCGCCGAACCGGGTGATCCACGAGAGCTTCGACGTGGAGGCGCTGCGCGAGGCGAACCGCTTGACCTTCGGCCTGGCCGAGATCCCGAGCTACGACATCGACGGGGCGGAGCTGGTCGTCTCGTTCGGCGCCGGCTTCCTGGAGACCTGGATCTCGCCCGTCCAATACGCGCGCCGCTTCTCCGCAGCCCGGAGCTTCCAAGACGGCCGCACGGCCCGCTTCATCCACATCGGCCCGCGCCGCTCGCTCACCGGCTCGAACGCCGACGAGTGGGTCGCCGCCGCTCCGACCGGCACCATGCTGATCGCGCTGGCCATGGCGCGCGTCGTGGTGGCTGAGGGACGGGCCGGCGCGCGCGGTGCGGCGGTGCGGCCGCTGGTCGAGCCGTTCACACCGGAGCGTGTGGCCGAGGCGGTCGGCGTCGAGCCGCAGAAGATCGAGCGGCTGGCCCACGAGTTCGCCGACGCGCCCTCCAGCATCGCGCTGCCGCCGGGAACCGAGGGGACGGACCGCAACGCCACGGCGGCGCACGTCGCGGTGAACCTGCTGAACTACGCGGCGGGCAACGTCGGGCGCACGGTGCGCTTCGGCCCCAACGTGGTGCGCAGACGCGCGGCCCGCCTGTCGCGCCTGCAGGAGCTGGTGCAGACGATGCGCGGCGGCGGCGTCCGGATGCTGCTGGTTCACGGGACCGATCCCGTCCACACGACGACGCCGGCGCTCGGCTTCGCAGCGGCGCTGGCCAGCGTCGACATGGTCGTCAGCTTCGCCAGCTACATGGACGAGACGGCGGCGCGCGCCCACCTGATCTTGCCCGACCACACGCCGCTGGAGAGCTGGGGCGACCATCGGCCCGAGGTCGGCGTCCACACGCTGATGCAGCCGATGATCGAGCCGCTGTTCGACACGAAGAGCACCGGCGATCTGCTGCTCTCGCTGGCGGCGCGCCTCGGCGGTGACACGGCCGCCCGCTTCGGCCAGCCGGACTTCTACACCTACCTGCGCGACGCCTGGCGCTCCGTGGCGGCCGAGCTCGCGCCCGGGTCGGACTTCGAGGGGTTCTGGCACGCCGCCCTCGCCGACGGCGGCGCCTGGCGACCGGTCGGCACTCAGGCGGTGACGCTCAATCCGGCGGTCGCCGGCGTCGACTTCGACCAGCCGACGCTCGACGGCGACGCGAGCATGCCCTACGCGCTGCTCGCCTACCCGTCGCCCGCCCTCTACGACGGACGCGGCGCCAACCGGGCCTGGCTCCAGGAGCTGCCCGACCCCGTCACTAAGGTAGTGTGGAACTCCTGGATCGAGATGCACCCCGAGGTCGCGGAGCGAATCGGTGTGAGCAACGGCGACCTGGTCGCCGTCAGCTCGCCGCACGGCCAGCTCGAGGCGCCCGCCTTCGTCTACAGCGGCGTCCGGCCCGACACGGTGGCCATCCCGATCGGCCAGGGCCACGCGCACTTCGGCCGCTGGGCCCGGGGCCGCGGTGTCAACCCGCTGGCGCTGCTGCCGGCGGCGGCCGACGAGGCCTCCGGCGCCGCCGCCTGGCTCTCGACCCACGTGGCGCTCGCCGCCACCGGCGAGCGCGTCGCCCTGGTCGGCACGCAGGGCTCGCACGACGACCTGGGCCGCGAGATCGCCGAGCTCGTCGGCGTCGCCGCGGCGGCCGAGGCGGAAGAGCGCGCACGGGAAGCGATCGAGAGCGAGCCGGGCGCGCTGGTCGAGGCTGCCCAGGACGCCGACCCGAAGAGCCCCTACCGCTGGGGCATGGCCATCGATCTCTCCAGCTGCATCGGCTGCTCCGCCTGCGTCACCGCCTGCTACGCTGAGAACAACACCCCGGTCGTCGGTGAGCAGCTCTGCGCCCAGGGCCGCGAGATGGCCTGGCTGCGGGTGGAGAGCTACGACGAGCACATCACGGCCGCCGAGCACGGGGGCGGCCACGCAGACCCGGAGCAGGGCGCCGGCGAGCCGGCGGCCACCCACGTCGTCCACGTGCCGGTCATGTGCCAGCACTGCGGGAACGCGCCGTGTGAACCCGTCTGCCCGGTCTACGCGACCTATCACAACCCGGAAGGCCTCAACGTCCAGGTCTACAACCGTTGCGTCGGGACCCGCTACTGCTCGAACAACTGCCCCTACAAGGCCCGGCGCTTCGAGTGGCTCGACTACGAGTTCCCCTTCCCGCTCGACCTGCAGCTCAACCCGGACGTGACGGTGCGGGAGAAGGGCGTGATGGAGAAGTGCACGTTCTGCGTGCAGCGCATCATGAAGGCGCGGAACGACGCGGACGCCGAGGGGCGCGACGTGCGCGACGACGAGGTCACGACGGCCTGCGCGCAGACCTGTCCGGCCGAGGCGATCGTCTTCGGCAACCTCAGGGACCCGAACAGTCGCGTCTCGCGGCTGGCCCGCAGCGGCCGCGCCTACCACATGCTCGGCGAGCTGAACACTCGACCCGCGGTCACTTACCTGAAGGCGGTGTCCCGCGGCAGCGAGGACGGATAGATGGCGAGCGTCGCACCTCCGGCACGCACACCGTTCGCGAGGGTGAGCCGCGACATCATCGGGGCGCTGTGGTACGCGGACCTGCGCTTCCGTTTGATGATGCTCGTCCTGCTGACGGTGATCGGCTGGGCGGGCTTCGCCTGGATCTACCAGATCAAGTTCGGCATGGGGAAGGCCGGCATCACGCACCCGGTGATGTGGGGCGTCTATATCACCAACTTCGTCTTCTG
>JASFTY010000152.1:0-8745 GCA_050050535.1 Gemmatimonadales bacterium
AAATGGTACTTCCCCCGGCGCAACCGCATCATTGCCGGATTGGCCCGGGCCGTGCTGGTGGTGGAGGCGCCGCAGAAGAGCGGCGCGCTGATCACCGCCCATTACGCCCTCGATGAGGGGAAGGAGGTCTTCGCCGTCCCCGGCCCCATCCACAACCCGACCAGCCAGGGCCCCAACCGCCTGATCCAGGACGGTGCCGCCCTGGTGACCTCCGCCGCCGACATCCTACGCGTACTCGAGTCGAGCACCGGTGAGCCGCTGCCAAAGCCGGCGGCTGCGGGCGTCGGCGCCCTCGATCTCGAGGAAACTCACCCGCAGCCCGCCGCCTCCGAGCTGGCGCGACGCATCTGGACCGCGCTGGAGGCGGGGGCGATGGAACTGGAAGTCCTAGCGACCGACCTGGGCGCGGAACCCGCCGCCCTCTCTGTAGCGCTCCTGGAGCTGGAGCTCTCCGGACTCATCGAGAAGCTCCCCGGCCCGCGCTACGCACGAGTCCGCGTCCGCATCAGTCGGTAGGGTCTGCTACACCGGCCGGCCTGGCCGTTGCAGGCGCCTCCGACCGCTATGCTTGACGACGGTCCTAGCGGGGCAGCTGGAGCTGCGTAGTCGCTGCGGCCATGCCCCCGGCTGGAACCTTGATCAGGAAGAGGTCGGGGGCTTCATCAGCGTCGCGCCAGACGCCACCCGTGAAGATGAACGCGCCGTCAGCGGTCTCCTGCACCATGACGCCCCGGTCGGTTCCCGAGCTGCCGAAGGCCTCGTCCCAGAGCACCGCGCCGCCGTCGCTGACCGCGGTGAGCCTGGCGCTCCAGTACTGGTCGCCGCCGCTGGCGTAGCCGGCGAGGGCATAGCCACCGCCCGTCATCGGCGCGGCCATCATGGCGCGATCGTCTCCCGCGTCACCGAGCGTCCTCGTCCAGATGACGGCCCCATCTCCGTCCGTTCGGACTAGATAGATATCGCTGGCGCCGGCGCCGAAGCTGTCGGTATAGCCGACCAGCAGGAAACCGCTGTCGGGCGCTGCCGCCACGCCGTGGCCGATATCGCTCCCCTCACCTCCGTAGCTGTGGGCCCAGACCACGTCACCGGCCGAGTCGACGCGGATCAGTGTGGCATCGAGGGGGCCGGAAGCCCCGTTGCTGGTGATGCCGGCGAAGACCGAGCCACCGTCGCTCGTCGGCTCGGTCGCGAAGGCGCGATCGATCCCCGGTCCCCCGAGCGTACGTGTCCAGACCGTATCGCCGTCGGCCTCGATGCGAATCAGGAAAAGGTCCCAGTCGCCGGCGCCGTAGCTGTTCGTCTGCGCCGCGATGACGTAGCCGCCGGTGGGGGTCTCGTGGAAGGCCCAGGCGCGCTCGTCGTCGGGGCCGCCGTAGGTGCGCGCCCACAGCACGCTCCCCTCCCCGTCGGTGCGGATCAGGTAGACGTCGTCGCCGCCGGCGCCGACACTGTTCGTGTAGCCGACGACCATATGTCCCCCGTCCCCGGTCGCCCGGACGTCCCACCCGAAGTCGGCCTCCGATCCGCCGATGGCGCGGGTCCACAGCGTGTCGCCCGCCGGGTCGGTGCGGAGCAGCCAGACATCCTCTTCACCGGCGCCAAAGCTGCTGGTATAGCCGACGACGATGTAGCCGCCGCCCGGCAGCTCGCGAACGGCGTTCCCGACCTCGGTTCCCGGCCCCCCGAACAGACGACTGAACGCCGCCGCCCGCGTGGCGCCCGAGGGTGCGCCGCTCCGCCCCTCGCACCCCAGACAGGCAATCGCTGCAGCGCATAGAAGGGCAGACGCTGGGAAGAGCATCGGTCGCTTCTCTGAGTTCGGCATAGCTGGGAGCCCCTTCTGGAATCTGATCTAGCCGGTGTACACGCCAGGAACCCGCACAGTCTGGCTCCCGGCACACGATCCTGCCAGTCCCGGAGCGTTGCCGGCAAGGGAGGCGCTGGGGGTCCTGCGAGCGGTGAAGCTCGAGGACCCCCACGCCGACCGCGCGCCGGGCGGCCCCCCGGGATTGCAAACACGCAGCCATCTGCGAACTTTCCACGACGATGAAGCGAGACTATTACGAGATCCTGGGCCTGTCGCGCGACGCCGACGATGGCGCCATCAAGCGGGCCTACCGGCAGGCGGCGCTCAAGTACCACCCGGACCGCAGTCCCGACGACCCCGACGCCGAGGAGAGGTTCAAGGAGGCGACGGAGGCATACGAGGTCCTTCGCGACCCCGAGCTCCGCGGCCTCTACGACCGCTACGGCCACGACGGCGTGAAGGCCGGCGTCCGTGGCGGCGGTGGCGGCTTCGGCGGCTTCAGCACCTTCGACGAGGCGCTCAACATCTTCATGCGCGAGTTCGGAGGATTCGGGTTCCAGGACATATTCGGCGCCGGACGCCGAGGCCGCGCTCGCACCCGCGGCGCCGATGTCAAGATCCGCATCGCCCTGACCCTCAAGGATGTGATGCGCGGCGCCAAGAAAACGGTACGCATGCCGATCCTCGACAACTGCGAGGAATGCAAAGGCACGGGGATGCGCGGCGGCGCGCAGCCGACCAGCTGCCCGCAGTGCGGTGGCTCCGGCGAGGTGCAGCAGGTGCAACGCTCACTGTTCGGCCAGTTCGTCCGCGTCGGACCCTGCAGCAACTGCGGCGGTGAAGGACGTGTGATCAGCGACCCGTGCCCGACCTGCAACGGCGAGGGCCGCAGTCGTGTCGAGAGATCGTTCGAACTCGACATCCCGCCCGGCGTCGACAGCGACGACTACCTGACGTTGCGCGGCCAGGGTAACGTCGGCCCGCGCGGCGGCCCGCGCGGCGACCTGCTGGCGGTCATTCAGGTGGAGCCCGACAAGCGTTTCACCCGGCGCGGCGCCGATCTGATCTACGACCTGCCGGTCACCTTCAGCCAGGCGGCGATGGGCACCACCGTCGAGGTCCCCACCGTCACCAAGAGCGCCAAGGTGAAGGTCCCGGCCGGCGTCCAGACCGGCCACGTCATCCAGCTCCGCGGCAAGGGGCTTCCCCATCTGCGGCGCGGCGGTACCGGCGACCTGTTCGTTCGTGTCGTCGTCGTCACGCCGCATAAGCTCACGCCCCAGCAACGCGAGCTGTTCGAGAAGCTGGCCGAGATCGAGTCCCCGGCAGAGCAGGGCGAGGACGGAGCGGGGTTCTGGCAGAAAGTAAGAGAGGCGTTCTTCGATTGACGTGTCGGGAATTCGGATTTCCCTCCACCGGAGAGAGGCTGAACGATGGCGGATTGTCTCTTCTGTAAGATCGCAGCCGGCGAGATCCCCGCGGAGAAGGTCAAGGAAGATGACGATTGGATCGCCTTCCGGGACATTAGCCCCCAGGCGCCGACCCATATCCTGATCATCCCCCGCGAGCACATCGCCACCCTCAACGATCTCGAGCCGGGTAACGCGGCACTGCTCGGCCAGCTGTTCCTGGCGGCGAAGCAGATCGCCGCCGAGGAGGGGATCGCCGAGCCGGGCTACCGCACCGTGGTCAACTGCAACGCCGACGCCGGACAGGCCGTGTTCCACATCCACGTGCACTTGCTCGGCGGCCGCGAGATGGGTTGGCCTCCGGGCTAGCGTTGACGCTCGCGGCGCCGGCCGACTAAAATGGATGCTTGCGGCACGCCCGGGCGGTGCCGTGGCGAACCCTGACACCAAAGAGCTGGAGATGGCCGAGGCCAACCTCAAGCAGAGACTGCGGGACGACATGAACGACGCGCGGCGCCAGGGCGCCAAGGACCGCGCGCGCTTGTTGTCCACTATCCTGGCCGACGTCAAGAACAAGGAGATCGAGCTGGGGCACGAGCTCGACGACCGAGAGGTCGTCGAGGTGCTGGCCCGCGGCGTCAAGCTGAGAAAGGAGGCCGCCGAGCAGATGGCCTCGCGGCCCGAGCTGGCGGAGAGGGAGCGGGCCGAAGCTGCGGCGATCAAGGAATACATGCCGCCCGAGGCGGCCGAGGAGGACATCCGTCAGAAGGTTAGGGAGGCGATCGCCGCCGGCGCGAGCAACATCGGCGCCGTCATGGGGGCGGTCATGCCTCAGTTCAAGGGTCGCGCCGAGGGCCGCGATGTGAACCGCATCGCCCGCGAGGAGTTGGAGAAAGGGGGGTCCGGTGACTGACCTCTTCCCGTGCCCGAGTCGGCTCCGACCCGCACGTGTGAAGACACGGGGGTGCTGGCCAGCAGATGCCGGCGCCCCCGTTGCACATCGGTGGGCGGTAGGCGGTGGGCGGTAGGCGGTGGCAGTCACCGACCACCGACTACTGGTCACTGATTGCTGACTACTGATAACTGGAGATGAACGAACACACCCTCGTCGCCCTGGAGTTCGATCGCGTCCTGCAAGTGATCGCCGGTTATGCCACCAGCGAGCCGGGGGCCGAGGCGGTGCGCGCGCTGCGCCCGGTCCCCGACGCCGGCGCAGTCGCAGCGGCACTCGACGAGGTCGACGAAATGGCGGGTTGGTTGATCCGTGACGAGAGCTGGGCGCCGCCCCTCATACCCGAGCTCGAGGGACCGCTCGGCCGGTTGGCCGTCGAGGGGAGCGTCTGGACGGAGGCCGAGCTGGTCGGCGCGCTGCGCCTGCTGCGAGGCGCACACGAGGTGCGGCGCGCTCTGCTGCCGCAGGCCTCGCAGTTCACGCGACTGGGCGCCCTGGCCGATGGGCTGCTCGAGGACAACAAGCTCCAGGCGCTGCTGCACAACTCGGTGGACGAGGATACCGAGACCGTCAAGGACTCCGCCTCCGCCGAGCTCAAGCGGGTGCGTCGCTCGATTCGCTCGGCCCGCAGCGACCTGGTCAGGTTGCTGGAATCGCTGGCGCGTGCGCTGCCGGAGCGTATCGCGGTTCCCGACGCCTCGGTCACGATCCGCGGCGGCCGCTACTGCATCCCGATCCGCAGGGAGGGGCGCTCTGAGGTCGGCGGCATCGTGCACGACGAGTCGGCCAGCCGGGCCACGCTCTTCGTCGAGCCGCCCGCCGCCATCGAGCCGATGAACCACCTCCGCGAGCTACACCTCTCGGAAACGCGCGAGGTAGAGCGCATCCTCAGGGAGCTCACCGGCCGCCTGCGAGGCCACGCACCCGAGCTGGCCGATGCGCTCCGGCGACTCGTCAGGCTCGACTCGCTCTTCGCCCGCGGCCGCTATGCCCTGAAACGCGGCTGCTCGAGGCCGCAGCTCGTCGACCGCGATAGCGAAGGCTATCGCGTCGTTCACGGCCGCCACCCGCTGCTGCTCGAGACGTCCGAGCCGCTCGTGCCCTTCGACCTGCTGATGAACCCCGGCGAGCATACCATCCTGATCACCGGCCCGAACGCAGGCGGCAAGACGGTCCTGATCAAAGCGGTGGGGCTGGTAGCCACAATGACTCAGTCCGGTATCCTGCCGCCGGTGGGGCCCGGCTCGGCGGTGCCAGTCTTCAGCGGTATCTTCGCCGATATCGGTGACGAGCAGTCGATCGAGGCGTCGCTCTCCACGTTCACCGCCCACCTACGCAACATACAGGTGCTCCTCGAGCAAGCGGCGCCCGACTCACTCTGCCTGATCGACGAGATCGGCGGCGCCACCGACCCCGTCGAGGGCACCGCACTCGCCCGCGCCGTGCTGCTCGAGCTGGCGGACAGAAATTGCATGACGCTGGCCACCAGCCACCTGGGCGAGCTCAACTCGCTCTCCGCCGAGCACCCGGGCATCGTCAACGCCGGGCTCGCCTTCGATACCGAGCGAATGCAACCCCTGTATCGGCTCATCAAAGGACGCCCCGGCCGCAGCTACGCGCTCGCTATGGCACAGCGCGTCGGCTTCCCCGAATCAGTCCTTGCCAGCGCCAGGGCCGCGCTCAGCCAGGAGGAGATCGACACCTCGCGCCTGCTCGCCGAGCTCGAGGCCAAGGAGGCCGAGCTCGACGAACGGATCGCCGTCCTCGAGTGCAGGGAACGCGAGCTATCGCAGCGGACCGAGAGCCTGGAGCGCGATCAGGAAGAGCTGGCGGAACGGCGACGCGAGCTCGAGATCGAGACGCACCGCAAGGCGCGTGAATTCCTGCTCGAGGCACGAAGGAAGCTCGACGAAGCGATGAAGGCCGACCGCGAGTCGGCCCGCGAGGCGCGCCGCGAGCTCGAGGCGCGACTGCGCGATCACGCCCAGGCGCTCCGCGAGGTGGACGCCGGCAGGGCAGCCGATGAGGGTGCACCCGCCTTCGAGTCGGGCGATCTGGTCTGGATCACCTCGCTGGAGCGCGAGGGCCGCGTCGTCGAGCGGCGCGGACCCGACGTCGTCGTCGAGATGGGCGGCGTCAAGCTGCAGCTCGCACCCGGCGTCCTCCAGCCGCACGGCGCTGCGAAGCCCGCCCGCCAAGGCGCGGCCTTCTTCAGCGGCCCCGAAATCGATGCCCGACCCGAGATCGACATGCGCGGTCTGACGGCCGACGAGGCGCGCCTCGAGCTGATCAGGGCACTCGACGCCGCGGTGCAGGCGGGCCTCGCCCAGCTGAGGGTGATCCACGGGAAGGGGACCGGCGTGTTGCGCGAGACGGTTGCCGAGTACGCGCGCAGCGACCGACGCGTCAAATCGCATCGTCTCGGCGCAGCATACGAAGGCGGTAGCGGGGTCACGGTGCTTGAACTGGAGTGACGGTTTCCACTCGCCATCGCCATCCCCATCGATGGCGATGGCGATGGGGAGGAACAGACGGGACGGATGGTTTCGGACGAACTGCTGGAAGAGATCCGCGCGCAGGCCGACATTACACAGATCGTCGGCGAGTACGTGCAGCTGCGCCGCAGTGGCAGGACCTACCGTGGTCCCTGCCCGCTACACGGCGGCGAAGGTCCCAATTTCTCCGTCGACCCCGAGCGCGGCATCTTCAAGTGCTTCGTCTGCGGCGAAGGCGGCGACGTCTTCTCCTTTCCGATGAAACTGCTGGGGCTCGACTTCATCGAGGCTGTCAGGTTCGTCGCCGAGCGGGTCGGGATCGTGGTGCCTGAGGTCGAGCGAGAAGAGGAAGACCCGTACCGTGACATCCGCGAGGCGGTCGCCTTCGCCGCCGATTGGTACGAGAAGCAGCTGTGGGAGGAGAAGCACGGCGAGCGGGCGCGGCGCTACCTGCTGGTCGACCGCGGGCTCTCTGAGGAAGCGGCACGTCGCTTCGGCTTCGGTTATGCACCCGACTCGTGGCGCGGCCTGCGTGATGCGGCCGGCGTCCTCGATATCTCGGACGATGTGCTGATGCGGGCGGGCCTGGTCAAGGCGACCGAGCGGGCCAAGGAGCCGTTCGACGTGTTCCGCGCCCGCTTGATGATCCCGATCTACAACCTGCGCGGCCGGCCCATCGGATTCGGCGGCCGCCTGCTCGCCGATTCCGAGGACGCGCCGAAGTACATCAACTCGCCCGACACGCCGATCTTCCACAAGGGCCGGATCGTCTACGGTCTCAACTGGAGCAGACACGCCATCCGGCGCCAGGAGGTCTTCTACGTCGTGGAAGGCTTTATGGACCTGATATCGCTGGTCGCCGCCGATGTCGAGAATGTCGTGGCGCCGCTCGGCACAGCGCTCACCGAGCATCAGGCGCGGCTGCTGGCCCGTTACGCCAAGCGCGCGCTGTTGCTTTACGACAGCGACAAGGCCGGCCTCACCGCTACCTTCAAGGCGGCCGACGAGTTGCTGCGCGCCGGGGTGCACCCGAGCGTGGCGACCTTGCCGCCCGGTGAGGATCCCGACTCGATCGTGCGCAAGGGCGGTGCCGAGGCGCTGGCCCAGTACACCGATGCGGCGATCGATGTGCTCGATCGCAAGATCCAGATCCTCGAGGGGCGCGGGTACCTCGACACGATCGAAGGAAAGCGGCGCGCCGTGGACGGCCTGATGCTCACCGTACGCGCCGCCGCCGACGAAGCGCTACGCGACATCTACCTCGACCGCGTGGCTAGCGTGACCGGTGTGCGCCGGTCGACCCTCGAGCGTGAACTGCGACGGCCGGTGGCCGGCCCGCGGCGGCCCAGAACGTCCACCGCGGAAGCCGAGCAACCGGCCCCCGCAGTTCCCAGGCTGGGCGCCGAACGAAAGTTGCTCCTCCTGCTACTCCGCGACCGCTCGCTCGTCGACAGGGTGGCCGAGCAGGTCGAGCCGCATAGCTTCAGGACGCCGGAATACAGAGAGATCTACGATGCTCTCATCGAAGCCGCCGACAAGACGCCGCCCGGTGAGCGCGACGAACCCGATGACCTGAGCTGGGCGGAGGGTCTGCCGCCGGCGGTCTACGAGCGCGTACGCGAGATCGCCGCCGACCCGGAGGAGCTCACCAACCCGGAGGCGGTGCTCGACGCTGCCATCGCTCGGCTGCGCGGGCGGGCGCTCGAAAAGCGACTCGCCGACCTGATGACCGAGGTTCTGGTCGCCGATACGGGTGCGGCGGTCGAGCTGGCGACTGAGATCAAGAAAGTCCGGCAGGAACTGGCGGCGTTGGGCAGCCGCCTGCCGGGCCGCGGGTTCTTCAGAGGCGAGTGACCTAGAACATTACCGACCGGGGCTTATGTCCGATTCGAGTCAGGAACCGCTACTACAGCAGCTTCTAAGGCTTGACGCTTTCGACCAGGAGATCGCCTTTCTGGAACGCGAGTTGAAGCGAGATCAGGAGAGTCTGCTCACCGCCGTGGAAGGCGCGGCAGATCTCAAGGCGGAGCTCGAGGGGGTCGAGGCCGAGCTTCTGCGCGTCCGAGCCGAGGCGCGGGGCGC
>JASFTY010000153.1:0-8730 GCA_050050535.1 Gemmatimonadales bacterium
GGCAGCGGTGGACGACAGCGACACGACGCTGTATCGGCGGGTCGGCGAGCGGGAGAGCATCCGACGGCTTACGGAGCTGATGATCACGGTGTCCAGCAACCTGGCGACGAACATGTTGATCGAGCATGTGGGTGCGGCGCGTGTGACGGCGACGATGCGCGGTCTGGGCGCGGACTCGATCGAGGTTCTTCGCGGGGTCGAGGACGGTAAAGCGTACCGGGCGGGTCTGAGCAACACGACGACGGCCCGTGACCTGGGCGTGATCTTCAGCGCGATCGCCGAGGGTCGGGCGGTGGGCGGTGCGTCGGGCCGGGAGATGATCGAGATCCTGTTGCGCCAGGAGTTCAACGCCAAGATCCCGGCCGGGCTGCCGGCCGGTGCTCGGGCGGCGCACAAGACGGGGTGGATCTCCGACTACGTGAGTCACGACGGCGGGATCGTGTACCCGGACGGGGGAGATGTCTACGTGCTGGTGGTGCTGACGAAGGGGCGAGAGGGACACGACGATTACGCGGAAGCGCTGATCGCCGACATCTCACGAATGACATACGAGTTGGTCGAGGAGACGGCGGGTTGAACGCCCGCGCCCGAGTCGTCGGGCCTCTGATACTAGCCGCGTCGGCGGGTCCGATCTCCCCGTCGAGTAATGGGTGCCGAGCTGGGTCGGCGGCTCAGCGCCCGATCTGCAGCAGGTAGCCGGCCGAGAAGTACCAAGTTCGTGTGTTGATCGAGCTGATACTCTCGCTACTCTCAGCGACGTTCGTGAGGCCGTGATTGTATCGGATATCGCCGGTCAGCATGCCGGGACCGAAGTCGAGGCCGAGCCCGGCCCCGAAGATGATGCCGGAATCGGCGCCTCTGGTGCGCGGCGCTCCCTGCCTGGCGTCGTCGCAGTCCGTCGTCTCTCCTTCGAAGGTCACAGTGCAGCCCCTCTCGATGCCGAGCACGGGCCCCGAGTAGAGGCGCAGGGAGAGGGGTAGCGGGAGCTTGACCACCGCCAGGATGGGGATCTCCAAGTGAGTCAGGTCGAGGGCGATACCGTCATCGCCTTCGGCGAAGCCCTTTTTCGAGTAGATGACCTCGGTCTGCAAGGCGAACCAGCCGGAGATGTCGACCAACGTGAGTATACCGAGGTGGTAGCCGGTCTCGGTGCCGGTATCGCTCTCGAACGCGGTTCCCTTGGCCTCGGCGCCCGCCATGTTGATGCCGCCTCGCAAGCCGACGTGCAGCTTTTGAGCGTGGGCCGGGGCGGCGGCGAGCGAGAGGGACGCCGCGAGCATGGCTAGTGTGAGTCGCTTCATCGGAATCGCTGCTCCTGTGCGTGTGGCCACCTCGGCCGGAGATCTGCCGTCCTGGGATCGAGGCGGTGGTCTTAATAAGAGGCGCGTGGATGGCGCGCAAGCGCTTCTCCCGCCAGCCTAAACACCCGAGACAGCTGCATCGCTGGAGGGTGGGCCGTTCCCACAATCCTTACGAGGCCGCGGGTGAGGAGTTTCGGGGCCTTACACCTGCCATTCGCCGACGAGGCGACGCAGGCCCTCGGCGGCGCTGACGAGTTGGGTGACGGAGGCGCTGATCTGCTGGGTCGTCGCCGACTGTTGCTGCACCGCGGCGCTGACGTCCTGGCTGCGGGAAGCGTGCGCGGTGGCGGTCGCCGTCACCGACTCGACGTGCCCGGCTACCTGCTCGAGGAGGATGCGGCTACGCTCGACGGTGGCCAGCGCCTGGTCGGAGGCCTGGGCGACCTTCGCCAGGCCGGCGGAGATGGCATCGAGTGCATCCTCGGCGCCGCGCGCTACGCCCTCGACCTGGACGACCTGGCTTTCGCCCTGCTGCATCTTGACGACCGCGGCGTCGACCCGCCCGCGGAGTCTGGCGACGACCGTTTCGACTTCGGTCGCGGCGCCATCGGCCTCCGCGGCGAGCTTGCCGACCTCGTCGGCGACGACGGCGAACCCGCGGCCTTCGTGGCCGGCATGCGCCGCCTCGATGGCGGCGTTCAGCGAGAGCAGATGGGTCTGTTCGGCGATCGAGGCGATCCGCCTGACGAAGCCGCTGATCTGGTCGGTGGCGTCCTGTAGTCCCTCGAACTCGAGGGCGGAGCTGTGCACGAACTCCTTGAGGGTCAACAGTAGCTTGACGGCCTGGCGCACGGAGTCCTGGCTCTGGTTCGTCTGCTCCTGGATCGCGTGACTCAGTTCGCGGTTGCGGTTGGCTTCCGATTCGATCGTCAGCGCACCATCCCGTAGCTCGATCACGGCGGCGGCCGTTTCGCTCAACGAGTGAGCCTGCCTGCCGGCCCCCTCGGAGATCTCGCCCATCGCCAGCGCGACTTCGTGGGTCGAGGAGGCCACCTGCTCCGAGATCGAGGAGAAGTCGGCCGCCGAGGATGAGAGCTGGGACGCGGTGGAGACCACCTGCCCGGCGACATCGGTCATGCTGGAGGCCATCGCGTTGAACGAGAAGCCGAGATCGGCGAACTCCTTCGGCATGCCGGAAGTCCCGACGCGCGTGTGCAGCTGGCCGTCACCGAACCGTTTGGCGGCGGTGACGAGTTCGGCCAGCGGGCGATCGATGGAGCGGACGGCCGCGTAGGCCAGGCCTCCGCCGACCAACAGGGCGATCAGCAGGATGCCGAAGACGTACCTGGCGCGCTCTAGCGCGCGTTGTTGGAAAGCGGCGGTCGAGGTCGCCAGCACCAGCGTCTGCCGTTCGCCGAGCGCCGAGATGAGACCGGCTACCTCCTGCGCCAGCGGCTGCAATTCGTCGGCCAGCTGTCGTGCCTCGGTGCGCCGGCCAACGTCGTACAAGGCGTGGGCACGGGCGATCTCGACCTCGAGGGTGGTGAGCGCCCCGGTCAGCTGCTCGACGAGCAGGACGTCCTCGGCGGAGAGGCCCTCCAGTTCGCGATAGCGATTGGCGACATCCTGGGTGCGGCCGGCGAGCTGACTGTACTGTTGTTTCTGCCCGGGGTCACCGGTTGCGAGATAGCCTTCGCCGGCGAAGATCAGGTCCAGGACGTCGGCCTGCAGCCCGCTGCCCCATTCGGCCACGCGGGTCACCTGGGCCATACCGGCGTCGTATTCGTCAGCCAGCCCGTTGAGCGAGCTGATGCCGATCAGCCCGCTGGTCAGCAGGCCGAGGAGCAGTGTTAGGAACGCGCCGGCCTGTCGGGCTTTGATAGTCTGGATCACGAGCCACCCTCTACGCTCACGAAATCGATGGAATTCCCGGAAATACGTCCGACGGCGAAGCTCTTACCGACCGGATCGCCGTGCTCGTCGAAGGCGATGCGGCCGCTCACACCGGGGAACGCAGGGCGCGCTCTACCGACCTGTTCGAGGTACTCGCGGATCTTCGCCCGCTCGCGTCCTGCCTCGCTGACCGCCGCCGCCAACAGCATCGTGGCGTCGTAGCCGAGGGCGGCGAAGTGGTCGGGCGGCTCGCCGTAGCGGGCTTGGTACGCATCGACGAACTCATTGCCGCCTCCCCCCGGAGCGTCCGGGTGGTAGAGCAATCCGATGTAGATGCCCTCGAAGACCGGGCCACGGCCCGCCAGGCCGAGCAGCCCGTCGCCGCCGACGAAGGGCAGGTCGATGGCCATGTCGCGCGTCTGGCGGATGACCGGCTCGGCGCCGACGTCGGTGCTGGCGATGAATATCAGGTCGGGACGGGCGGCGCGGATCCTCATCAGATAGGCCTCAAAGTCGGTAGTACTCCCTTCGATGAACGGGTACTCCTCCACCAACGTACCGCCGCCGGCCGTGTAGGCCCTGCCGAACCCGTCTCGTAGGCCGCGGCCATACGGGTCATTCGCATAGATGATCGCGGCGCGCCTGCCCAGCTCGCGCAGTGCGAACTCGGCCAGCCCGGCGGCATTGACCACGTCGCTCGAGCAGACGCGGAAGATCCACGCACCGGCATCGCTGATCTCGGGACTGGTGGCCGCCGGGGATACGGTGGGAAGTCCGCGGTTGTAGATCGGGGCGGCGGCGAGCGTGGCACCCGAATTGACGTGCCCGATCACGGCCAGTACCGAGGGATCGGTGAACAGCTCGTCGGCCACCGTCACGGCCAGCCGCGCGCTGGCGCTGTCGGTCAGCGCCACGAGCTCGACCGTTCGCCCGTCGATTCCGCCTGCCGCGTTGAGCTGGTCGCGGGCCAGCTCGGCGCCCCGCAGGGTACGGGAACCGATGAACTGCTCGAGAGGTGCCGCCACGCCGAAGCGGACGGTGTCGCCGGGGCCTCCACCGCCGCAGGCGGTCAGGGCGAGCACGAGGGGTGCGAGTCCCAGGAGCGACGCACGTGTACGACTCGGTCGCATGAACATGGGCTGGGAAGGAGTAGGGGGAAGCGGGTGGGGGGGGCGCGGTAAAGTACAATAATCGAAAGGCTTACGTGCCGTCAAGGACGCGCCTGCGGCGCCGCTGGCGCGGGCGCCCCGGCGGCGCGGCCCGGCGGGCGTCGCCCACCCCGCCCGGCCGACACAAGGGAACCCGACATTTCGTAGGGAAGGGCGGGGCTCCCAGCCCCCGCGGGCACCACTCCGAAGATCCGACAAGGAGGTAAGATGGGCGGTAGCCTCTTCGGCCTGATCGTGCTGGTCCTCGATATTTGGGCGCTCCTCAACATCTGGGAGAGCGGCGAATCCACGGGCAGCAAGCTTCTCTGGACCGTCGCGGTCCTCGTGTTCCCGGTAGCCGGCTTCCTCGCCTGGCTGCTCTTCGGACCGAAGAAGTAGCCGGGCTCAGCTTTCTGACGCCGCGGCCGGCGGCGCGGAGACGGTCTCGGCGACCGCGGCCTCAGGGGTCCTGACGATCAGAAAGTAGGCGAACAGCAGGCTGGGCCAGCCGTGGAGCGCCAGCCGGTACATCGAAGTGTTGACGTGCCAGGCGAGATCGTACGGCGTCACGACGTACACGAAGATGTAGGCGGCGAGTAGCAGGCCCAGCGCGACCAGCATCGTGCCCATGCTCTCCCGCTGAACTCCTCCCTCCCTGCCGACCACGAGCAGGTAGAGCGCCAGGACCAGCGGCGCGGCGACCAGCCAGCCGCTGAGTGCCAGGAAACGCTGGGCGAACGACTGCAGCACGAACCAGAGCCTCCCGGGGTTCGCCAGCCGATCGATGATGTCGGCTGGCTGCAGCGAGGCCAGCAGGTCGTTGGCGGGCGCGACCCCCCACTTGAATGTGATGATCAGAAGCAGCATCGGCGCCAGGCCGAGGAGCATAACGGCCTGGCGGTGAAGCGCCCGCCGCCAGCCACGCAGGTAGGTGGTCACCAGCAGGTGGGCGGCGAACAGGGCGAGCACGAAGAGCAGGCCTTCGTTCTTCGTCCATGCCGCGAGCCCCGAGGCCAGCCCCGCCAGCACGACGAGTCCCGTACCACCCTCTTTCACGCTGTCGGCGAGCGCCAGGACAACGAACGTCGCGAGCATGAAGAAGGCCAAGGGGACATCGGCGTACTGATTCGCCCCCTCGTAGACCAACGAGTTGCAGCAGAGAAGCACGATAGCGGCGAGCAGGCCCTGGCCGGGGCTGCGCAACGACGCCAGCGCGCCCAGGAGTAGGAAGGCGGTCGCGACGCTGAAGAGCAGGCCCAGCAAGAGCGGCGCGGCCTGCGGCTCGGAGCCGATGAAGCTCCAGGCGCGGGCGACGGCGCCGGGCACCAGCAGGGGATAATCGGCGTGCGTCCAGCTTCCCAACAGATCCGAGAAGGCGTCCCGCCAGTGGTCGGCGCCGCGGAACAGGAAGCGGGCGCGCAGGTTCCAGATGGTCGCGGCGTCCCAGCCGCCGTGTGGGTAGGTCGCGGACCGGTAGCCGAACGTGACCAGCGCCGCGATCAGCGAGACGGCGAAACCCGGGGCCAGCAGCCAGGGGACGAACGGCGTGCTGGAGAGGCGGCGGCCGCCCCGGCGGCGAACCGTCGGCCCTGCGGTCCGGATCCGGCGAACCACCAGACCGATGAGCAGCGCCAGCCCCACGAGCTCGGCGAGGAAGTAGGCCGGCGAAGGGACAGAGCCCACCACCCCGATGAAGCAGCCCACGGAAGACAGACCCAGCCCCAAGCCGGCGCCCAACGCCAGAACGAGAGGCAGATCAGCCAACGAGGCTCGCTCCCGCGGCCAAAACGTGCAGAGAAGCAGAGGGCCGCCGATCATCGGGACCAGATACGCGACCGCCAGCCCGAGCATCATCGCTCGGCACCTTCGAGCAGCAGGACGCCTTCCCCCAGATCGCGCCGCACCACGAGCCCGGCGCGAACGGTCATCGCGCCCGTCGTCGCAACCGTAGAGTCGGCTGGAAAGTTGCCCACCACGATCGGGAGATCGGTCCTCCTCACCACGATCACGGGCGCGATCGCGTACTGGGTGAGGAAATAGTCCTGCAGAGCCTCGACGGTGGTGAAGGAACTGCCGCTCCAACCGCCGCTCACGTAGCCTACGACGCCGCGCCCCGGCAGGTGCGCTCTCAACCGCTGCAGTCGCTCGTCCTCGGCGCGCGTCCGCTGAGCGCCGGCGGCCGGCGCGGCGATCCGCGAGTCGCGATGCGTTGCGGCGGTGTGGTACAGCGTCTCGGCGCTCCCGGCGAGCGCCAGACAGACTGTCGCTGCCAGCGCGATTCGGGTCAACAGGGGCCGGTGGCTTAGCATACCCGCCAAAGATACCGGCGCCGAGTCGATTCAGCTACGAAAGAATCGGCGCGGAACCGGGTCCCGTGGCGCGGGCGTTGACTGGCGGAGGGCCAGACCGCATGCTGACGCAGGCGAACCGATGAACTCCGGAGGGATTCCAATGATGTACCGGCCCTGGTCACGGAACCGGGCGACGACTCGTCCGGTGCCGACGGCGCGGCGGCGCCCGAGCGTGCGGCGCGGCCTGCTTGCGTTTTGCGTCATGCTGGCTCTGCTGGGCGGTCCGCTCCCTGCCTTCGGGCAGTACGAGAACATCGTGCTGCCGGTCGACACGATCGAGTACCTGTTCCGCTACGGCGAGATGCGGATCGCACAGATGAGGGACACGCGGTTCGAGGGTGACCGAACGCAGGTCGTCGTGCTCGTATTTCCCGGCTACATGCCCTTGCGCGCCAAATGGGCGGCGGCTCCCAGGGGCGGCGACTCGTTCAATAACCGGCCGCGCTTCGAGGTCGCGGTCTACGAGCTGCAGAAGCTCTTCCTGGACGAGGAGGACTACGTCGTGCCGCCGACGGTGGTCCGCGCCATGCCGTTGGACGAGTACCCCAGAAGGGATGCCGTGCTGACGACGTTCAGCGACGTAGACGGCGTGGTGGTTCTCTTGCAGTACTGGCTGAGCAACGTCACGGATGAGGACGTCTACGACGATGACCGAGCAGAGGACGACTCGGTGTACGCCCGGCACCTCGCCGACATGAACATTCTGACGTATCTGGTCAGGCACGCAGACGCGAACCCGGGCAACTTCCTGATCTCGACGGCGGGGAACGAACGTGTCTTCGCGGTGGATAACGGCGTATCGTTCGGCGAAATTAGCGACCGGCCCGACGATTGGCGGAAGATCCGCACCGACCGTCTACCGCAGCGTACGGTCGAGCGGCTGCGGGGCATCAGCGAAGAAGATCTGCAGCAGGCGCTGGGCGTGCTGGCCCAGTTCGAGGTGCGGGGTGGGCGACTGGTGCAGGTGGAGCCGACGGCGAACCTGGACCCGGGTGACGGTGTGCGCCAGGCGGACGGCGTGATTCAGATGGGGCTGGACAGCGGTGAGATCGAGGACGTCTATGAACGTCTGCAAGATCTGTTGAAGGACATAGACGAGGGGGACTACGAGATCTTTTGAATGCGAGGCGCGTGAGCGGTAGAAGTCTGGCGGCGGTCGGTGTCGCCGCGCTGGCGGTCCCGACGCTGACGGCTGCCGCGTCGGCGGTCATCCTCGATTGCGGGCCCGTGCGGCCCGTTCCCCAGGCGGATGCCCGGCAGGCGGAAGTTCAGGAGTCGGAGGTCCGCTTCGATGGCGAATACGGGCTCTGGGTGCGGGAGAGCGGTGACTCGCTGGAGGTGCACTGGCTGACCCGAGGGCGCAGCGCGGGATACCTGCAGGTCATCGTCAGCGGCCGGCGGGTCTACGAGGTGGAGACCGAGATCGGTACGGCGCACGCGGCGGCGTTCGCCAGGCCGGCGGCCTCCGAGCTGGCCCTGCGCTACGGCGGCCGAGTCGATCCGCAGGACGCGCACGAGACGGTCATCTACTTCGACCTGCCGCAGCGGCCGATCCGGACAGAGTTCGAGAACGTCGACACGATCTATGTGGTGGGGGACGTCCACGGCCAGTACGCCGAGCTCGCAGGGCTGTTTCGCAATGCCGGTCTGATCGATGGGGACGATCGCTGGACCGGCGGCCATAGCATGGTCGTGCTGCTCGGCGACCTGTTCGATCGGGGGCTCGACGTTCACAAGACCTTGTGGTTCCTCTACGAGCTGGAGCGGGATGCGGCGCGCCGCGGCGGTCGCGTACAGATCCTGCTGGGCAACCACGAGATCATGGCGATGACGGACGACACCCGGTACACGTCGCCGAAGGAGTTGCTGATTGCGCAGAACTACGGGGTCGCGTACTGGCAGCTGTTCGATCCGCGCAGCTCGGTCCTCGGCAGGTGGCTCGCCTCGAAGCCGGCGCTCATCAAGGTCGACCGCGTGCTCCTGGCCCACGGTGGCGTCGGTCCTGAGTATGCGGGCTATTCGATCTCGGAGTTCGAC
>JASFTY010000154.1:0-8710 GCA_050050535.1 Gemmatimonadales bacterium
GGTCTACCACGCAGCTTCGTGATCACCGGCGTCGACAGCCCGGAGCGGGTGGACGGCCTCGTCGTCAGCCACGAGCTGTTCCCAGCGTTGCGGGTCTCTTCACCGGTCGGCCGGGTCTTCCGCGAGCAGGATGAGCTGGAGACCGCGCCGCTCGTGGCGATCGTCAGCTACGGCTACTGGCAGCGGCAGTTGGGTGGGGAGCCGGATGTGATCGGCCGGACCGTGAGGATCGACGGCCGCACGGCCGAGATCGTCGGCGTGATGCCGCAAGGATTCCACTTCCGGTTCGACGCGGACCTCTGGGTGCCGATGCGGCGCGACGACCCATTCGTCGCCGAGCGTGGCAAGACCAACTGGAGCCTCGTCGGTCGACTGGCGCCGGGCGTGTCGTTGGCCCAGGCGCAGAGCGAGGTGGATGTCATCTCGGCGCAGCTCGCGGCGCAGTACCCCGACAGCAACCGGGATATCGGCCTCAAGCTGACGAACCTGCAGGAGGCCTGGACCGAGAACTATCGCGAGAGCCTGTTCATGCTTCAGGTGGCCGTGGCGCTGGTCCTGCTCATCGCCTGCGGTAACGTGGCCGGCCTGCTCCTGGCGCGCGGCTCGGCGCGCCGCACCGAGCTCTCGGTGCGCGGCGCGCTCGGCGCCTCGGGCGCCCGGATCGCGCGGCAGCTGCTTACCGAGAGCCTGCTGCTGGCCGGCGTCGCCGGCCTGCTGGGGGTGCTCTTGGCCCAGTGGCTGCAACCGCTGCTACTGCAGCTCACGGCGGTGGGCGGTTCGGCGGTCTGGCAGCCGGGTCTCTCACCGAAAGTCCTGTCGTTTGTGGTGGCCGTGTCGCTGCTCACGGGTCTGGTGTTCGGCACGTTACCGGCTCTGCAGGCGTCGCGCGGCGACCTGGCCCAGGGCCTCAAGTCGAGCGTCCGGACGACCGACCGCGGCGGCGTCCGCTTCCGCCGCGGACTGGTCGTCTTCCAGGTGGCGGTCTCGATCGTGCTGTTGATCGGCGCCGGCCTGCTGATCCGCAGTCTGGCCAGCCTGATGAGCAGCGATCTCGGTTTCGAGACGGCGAATCTCGTTACCGGGGAGATCCAGCTACCGAGGGATAAGTACGACGAACGCGAGCGCCGGATCCAGTTCTACAGCGAGCTCGTCCGCCGGCTCGAAGCGGTCCCCGGTGTGGAGAGCGCCGGCCTGATCAGCCAGGTCCCCATCAGGCAGCCGGGCAACAACGAGCCCGTCTACGACGCCGAGGACCCGCCGGTCGGTATGGTCGATGCGCGATCGGCGTACTTCCGTGTCGTGCGGCCGGGCTACTTCGAGGTGATGGGTATACCCCTGTACGCGGGTCGCGACATCGAGCCGACGGACGCCGCCAGCTCGCCGCTGGTCTTCGTCGTCAACCAGGCGTTCGTCGACTCGATCCTCAGAGGTCGCCAGCCGATCGGCCGACGGGTCGTGCTCGACTACGAAAACACGTTCGAGGTCGTCGGTGTCGTGGGCGATGTCATCAGCGGCGGCCTGGGCGACGAGCGCTTCCCCGCCATCTACGGCTCCTACGCCCAGATCCCTTACTTCGATATGGGGCTCGTGGTCCGCGCCGCCGCCCAGCCCGAGTCGTTGGCCGGCGCGCTGCGCGCCGCGATCTGGAGCCTGGAACCGGAGGTCCCCGATCCCGAGCTGGTCACCATGGATGGGCTGCTGTCGCGCTCGCAGCTCCTGCGGCGCGTCCGGACGGTCGCCCTGGCGGTCTTCGCCAGCATCGCCGTGCTGCTCGCCGCCGTCGGCCTCTACGGCGTGCTCACGCAGGCCGTCGTCGAGCGGCGCCGCGAGATCGGTGTGCGCATGGCGCTCGGTGCCGGGCCCGGCGACATCACCGAGATGGTCCTCAGGAGCGGCCTGCTGCTGGTGGCGATCGGGATCGGCATCGGCCTGATCGGCGCCTTCGGCGCCTCGCGACTGCTGGAGCGGATGCTCTTTCAGGTCGCACCCACCGACCCCGCGACCTTCGTGGCTGTCAGCGTGCTGTTCGCCGCCATCGCCGCCGTCGCCTGCCTCGTCCCGGTCTGGCGCGCGGTGCGGGTGGATCCCGTGGCGGTGCTGCAGGCGGAGTAGTGATCAGTGATCAGTAATCAGTGATCAGTGACCAGTGGTGCCAACTGCGCGAAGCGGAGCGTAGCCGCCACCGCTGATCACTGACTACTGATTACTGTTCACCGACTACTGATCACCGTCTGCTAGCTCCTGAAACGCCTCCCCGACCCGAACCGCCACGGCAGTTGCGCGAAGCCCCGGGACCCGCGCAACTTCCACCCCCATGCGGATCGTCCTCCAGCGCGTCGCACGGGCCGAGGTCCGTGTCGGCGGCGAAACGTTAGGCGCAATCGGGCGCGGCTTCCTCCTGCTGGTCGGCTTCACCGCCGGCGACGGCGAGGAGCAGCTCCAGTGGATGGCCGACAAGGTGCGCGGCCTGCGGCTGTTCGCCGACGCGGACGGGAAGATGAACCTGCCGATCGACGAGGTCGGCGGCGAACTGCTCGTCGTCTCGCAGTTCACTCTGTACGGCGACGTCCGCAAAGGACGACGCCCATCGTTCGTCGCCGCCGCCGAGCCCGAAGAGGCGGAACGGCTCTACGACCGCTTCGTCGACGTTCTCCGCCAGGGCACGATCCCCGTCGCCACCGGCTCGTTCGGCGCCCTGATGGAGGTCGACCTGGTAAACGACGGACCCGTAACACTCATTCTCGAGAAGGACTAGACCGGTGAACCCATCGCGATCTTCATCGCCATCCCCATCGCCATCGCCATCGGCATCGATGACGGTCATCGCGATCGCCGCGCTCTTCGCTGTCTCGCTATCGTTCGCCCAGGTCGCCTGGGACCCCAACGTCGTGCCCTACGAGGGGCCGTCCAGCTGGCAGCAGGCGGCGGTAACGGCGCTCAACCGCCACCTGCCCACCGATTCCGGCTACTCCGTCTTGGGGCCCATCGACCTCAACGTCGACCTGCCCGACACCACCGACCTGGTCCGCACGACGCTGCGCATTATCGCGCCCGATCTGCGCTCCTCCAGCCGGGTGACCCGCCACCTCTGGGTCCCTACCGGCGGCGTGGCGCTCGAGGAGCTGCAGCCGTCGGACACGCTCATCCACGAGATGCCGCCCGGCTACGCCGGTCGTCTCCTCAAGGGCACGATCGTCGGCGAGCATGTCTTCGTTCAGGTCTTCACCGTCCGCGGACACCGCTGGCTACTCTGGGCGCAACGCGCCCAGGTCGCCGGGATCACCGAGGAGGTGAGCGGCCCGGTCGCTCGATACAGCGCCGCCATCGCCCGCTACCTGGCGCTGGCGGACAGCGGGCTCGCCAACCCGGGGCCGCCGCGGGCGATCGAGTACGGCCTCGACCCGAGCTACGACCTCTACGCCCGGCCGCCGGAACCGGTGATCCGCGACCGGTCGGGTTACATGCGGCTGCTCGACGAGAACCGCGCCTTCAGCCTCGGCGATGCCGTGCGCGACGTGTACGGGTTCGTGCCCAGCCCGTCGCTGATCGGCTGGGTCGAGGAGCGAGCCGACCCGGTGCTCTTCGTCAACAAGGATACCGAGCTGGCGCTCCAGCATCGCTACCGCGACTACGAGACCTCGGCTGGCGGCTGGCTCGGCTATCCCGTCCTCGCACCGGCTACGCTCGACGGCCTGCGGCCCGGGCGCTACCTGTACGTCGCCGATCGCTACGGCGTTATCCGCGTCGCCCGCACCTCGATGTCCGGCTTCGACATGGCCGGCGCCGCCATCACGCACGCCTTGCTCGCCCACGGCGAGCCGCTGCGTGCCGCCGGCGAACTGGTCCTGGCCCGGGAGCCCGGTGAGCCGCTGAGGGTCAGCGAGCTCAACATCCGCTCAGAGGAGTACTTCTTCAGCAACCGCTCGCTCACGCTCTACGACGATGTCGAGCAGCGGTCGGATCGCTACGTCGCCGCCGTCGGTCACGTGCTGGCCGGGCTCGAGCTCGCGCGCCTGCCGCGCGATGACGTGCTGATTCGGAAGTTCTAGCGGTTGGACGCTACAGCGGGCCCGGCCGCCGGAACGTGACAGCTGAAGCCGCATGAGCTCCGACGAGAAGAGGCCACAGCTGCTCTGGTGGGTCGCCGGCATCGCGACCGCCGCGACCCTGGTCGCCGACTTCGTCCTCGAGCGCGGCACTAACGGCGCCCTCCGGATAGTCGGCGTTTGCGTCGTGCTCCTGGCGCCCGTCTTCTTCGTGCCGCCGTTCTTCCTGCTCAAGAAGCATGGCGCGGTCGAGCCGGGCCAGAGCTACTTCTGCACGACACGGGTCGTGGATCGCGGCATCTACGGTGTCGTCAGGCATCCGCAGTACGTCGGCTACTCGCTGCTGGCGATCGGCTTCGCGATGCGCACGCAGCACGCCGTCAGCTGGGCACTCGCCGCCGCCGCCGCCGCCTTCTTCTACCTGCAGGCGCGCCGCGAAGACACATTCTGCGCCCGGCAACTCGGCGACGACTACGTCGCCTATACGAGGCGCGTGCCGAGGTTCAACTTCGTACTCGGGCTGATCAGGCACCTGAGACGCGGGTCGCGGAGCGGAGGCCGGGGCCGCACCTGACGCGCCGCCGCCCGAGGGGAGACCGCTTGTGGAAGCTCCGAGACTGATACTCGCCTCCAGGTCGCCGCGCCGCGCCGAGCTGCTGGCGCGTCTCGGACTGGATCACACCGTGCAGATACCGCGGGTCGACGAGTCGTTGCACCCCGGCGAGCGACCGGTCGAGGCTGCGGATCGGCTGGCCCGGGCGAAGGCGCGGGCGGCGCCGGAGGACGGCGCGCTGGCGATCGGCTGCGACACGCTGGTCGTGCACCGCGGCGACATCCTGGGCAAGCCGGTCACCGCGGAGGAGGCGGTGGCGATGGTCTGCCGGCTGCAGGGCGAGGAGCACGTGGTCTATACCGGTGTCGCGCTGGCGACGGTGGAGCGTGTCGAGAGCGCTGTGGAGGCCACGCGCGTCTGGTTCCGGTCGCTTGATGACGGGGAGTGCGCGGAATACGTTGGGACCGGCGAGCCGATGGACAAGGCGGGCGCCTACGGCATTCAAGGCTTCGGTGCGGCAATCGTCGAGCGCATCGAGGGTGACTACTTCAACGTGATGGGGCTGCCGATCCAGAGGCTGCTGGAGCTGTTTCGCCGCTTCGGTTGGCGCTACGCCTTTGGGCACGGTCTCGTGCCGCTTTGAGCTCGAAGTCGCGCCGACGGCGGCAGCGATCGCCGAATGTGAGGCCAGGATGTCGGAGGAAGATCGCCGCTACTCTGACAGCGAGTTCGCGCTCATCCTGCGCAGAGCGTTCGAGCTCGAAGAGCGCCGCGCCGGCGCCGGGCCCGGCGACGGCCTCACCCTGAGAGAGATCCAGGCGGTCGCCGCCGAGATGGGGCTGGACCCGGCGAGCGTCGAGCGGGCGGCCGCTTTGCTGCCCGCCGCCAGCGCGGGAATGGCGGTACGCATATTCGGCGGACCGAGCCTTTACCAGATGGAATACACGGCGACGGGCGAGCTCTCGAAGGACAATCTTAATCGAGTGGTGGACGCGATCCGCCGGGTCACGAGCCACCAGGGCAAGGTGTCGGAGGTGCTCGGCTCGCTCGAGTGGGAGACGGTAGGAGAGTTGAGCCAGATCCACGTGACCGTAACTCCCCGTGAAGGGCAGACGACAGTCAGGGTGCTGGCCAACCGTGGGCCGGCCGGCGCACTCACGTACTTCCTGCCGGGCCTGGCCGGACTGCTCGGCATCGGGATCATCGGCGCGATCACCGAACCGACCACCGCTGTCGGGGTCACGTCGTTGGTCGCTGGCTGCCTGGGCGGCGCGTTCCTCACCGCGCGCACGATCTTCAAGAGTACGACGAAGCGCTTCCGTTCGAGGCTCCGCGATCTCATGGACGCCACTTCCAGGGCGATCGGCGAAACGCTCGAGATCGAGGGCGGCAATGGCTGAGCCGGCCGGCAGCTCGATCGACGTCCCGCGCGCGGTGCGCTGGCATGATGATGCGGTACGCATCATCGATCAGACGCTGCTGCCTTCCGAGTACAGGGAGATCGACCTCGTCGAGGTCGATGACGTGATCGAGGCGATCCGCAGCCTGCGGGTCCGCGGCGCGCCGGCCATCGGGATCGCCGGTGCGATGGGGCTCGTCGCGTCGCTCGAGAAGCACGTCACCGGCCCGGGCTCGGAGTTCCGAGCGCGGTTGGCGGAGGCCGCCGAGCGGATCCGTAGCGCGCGACCGACGGCCGCGAACCTGGCTTGGGCGGTGGACCGCGTGGCCGCGGTCGCCGACGGGATGAGCGCGGCGGCGAACGCGGAGGTTTGGGAAGCGATGCGCCGCGAGGCGACGGCGATCCTCGATGAGGACCGCGAGATGTGCCGGCGCATCGGCGAGCACGGGCTGACGCTGCTGCACGACGGCTCGACCGTGCTGACCCACTGCAACGCCGGCGCGCTGGCGACCGGCGGTATCGGCACCGCGCTGGCGCCGATCTACCTGGCGGCACAGCGCGGGATGAAGCTGCGCGTCCTGGCCACCGAGACGCGCCCGCTATTGCAGGGCAGCCGGCTCACGGCGTGGGAGCTGGGCCGCGCCGGCGTGGACGTTGCGGTGCTCACCGACAACGCCGCGGCGGCGGCGATGGCGCGGCTGCGGGTCGATGTGGTGATCGTGGGCGCCGATCGGATCGCCGCCAACGGCGACGTCGCGAACAAGATCGGGACGTACGGGCTGGCGATCGCGGCGCGGCACCACGGTATCCCGTTCTACGTGGCGGCGCCGTCCAGCACGTTCGATCTCGGACTGGCGAGCGGTGCCGGGATACCCATCGAGGAGCGGGCCGCGGATGAGGTGCTCCGCGGGTTCGGGCGGCCGACGGCGCCCGACGGGGTGGCGGTCTTCGGCCCGGCGTTCGATGTGACGCCGGCGGAGCTGGTGACGGGGTTCATCACGGAGCGGGGGATTTTGAGGGCGGGTGAGATTGTGGGATTGAGGAATGCGTGAACGTGTTGTCGATGGCGATGGTGATGGGGATGGCGATGGCGAGGGGAAGAGTGGTGGGTGCGGGGTTGTGAAGTGCTATCGGGCGAAGAGGTCGACGCTGGTCTTCACCTTCGGGTTCTTGGGGATCTTGACGGCGCTGACGATCTTCGGCGTCTTCTACGCGGAGCCGCAGCTCTTCTTCGCCGCCTTCCTGCTGGTACTCGCCTGGCGCTGGCACCAGCTGCTCAAGACGCCGGTGGAGGTGCGGGAACGGGATGACGGTGTGATCGAGTTCCGCGGCGTGATCGGGCGCAAGCAGCTGAGGGTGGAGCAGATCGAGCGGGTGCTTCGGGTGGGGCGCGGTTACTGGCTCGAGCACGCCGGCGGGTCGCTCAACCTTTACGGCAACATGCCGGGGATCGAAGATTTCCTGGCGCACCTGCGGGCGGTGAACCCGGAGCTCGAGGTTAAGCGGTACATCCCCTGGGGTCAGAAGAGTTGAGGGCGCTATGGCGGTGATCCTAGCCATCGATCAGGGTACGACCGGGACGACCGTGCTCGCCGTGGACAAGGCGGGGCAGGTCGTGGGCCGGGCCTACCGTGAGATCGAGCAGCACTACCCGCGGCCGGGCTGGGTGGAACACGACGCGAACGAGATCTGGCGCTCGGTTCAGGCGACGGTAGCCGATGCGTTGGAGGCCGGCGGTCTGGCGCGATCCGACGTCGCCGGGTTCGGGATCACCAATCAGCGCGAGACGGTGGTGCTCTGGGACCGCGAGACCGGTGAGCCGGTGCATCGCGCCATCGTCTGGCAGTGCCGGCGCACGACGCCGCAGTGCCGGGCGCTCAAGGACGGCGGACACGAGCGTTTCATTCGCGAGCGTTCGGGCCTGGTCATCGATCCCTACTTCTCCGGCACCAAGGTCGCCTGGCTGCTCGAGCACGTGCCCGGCGTCCGGGCGCGCGCCGAGGCCGGTGAGCTGGCGGTCGGCACGATCGACAGCTGGGTCATCTGGAAGCTGACCGGCGGCCGGGTCCACGCGACGGAGCCGACCAACGCGTCGCGCACCCAGCTGTTCCGGATCGATGAGCGGCGCTGGGATCCGGAGCTCTGCGAGCTGCTCGGCGTCCCGCCCGCGGTCCTGCCCCAGGTGCTACCATCGGGCGGCCTGTTCGGGACGAGCGATGCGGCTGCGGTGGGGCTCGAGGCGCCGGTGGCGGCGGCGCTGGGGGACCAGCAGGCGGCGCTGTACGGGCAGGGCTGCTGGGAGCCGGGCCAGGCGAAGTGCACGTACGGGACGGGCGCCTTTCTGCTGGTGTACACGGGCGATGAGCTGGTCCCGTCGCGGCACGGCCTGCTGACGACGGTCGCGGCCGGCGCGCGCGGCGAAGCGGCCTACGCGCTGGAGGGCTCGATCTTCATCGCCGGCGCGGCGGTGCAGTGGCTGCGCGACGAGCTGGGGCTGGTGGAGAGCGCGGCGGAGACGGAAGAGCTGGCCCGCTCGCTCGAGTCGAACGATGGCGTCTACTTCGTGCCCGCCTTCGTGGGGCTCGGCGCGCCGCACTGGCTCGCCGACGCCAGGGGCACGCTGGTCGGCCTGACGCGCGGCAGCGGCCGCGCCCACTTGGCGCGCGCGGCGCTCGAGGCGATGGCCTACTCGGCCCGCGATCTGATGGAGGC
>JASFTY010000155.1:0-8705 GCA_050050535.1 Gemmatimonadales bacterium
GTAATCGTATACTACTCCTCTGCCGAGACGCCACCGCCGCAGGCGCTTTCCGGGCATGTGGCGTCGCGGGAGTCCAAGCTGGTGACGGCCCGGGCTGCCGCCGACGTGTTGGCGATGGTCAACCGCGGGCATCCGGCGCTGGTCGTGCTGGACGGGGATGGCGACGTGGGAGAGGTCTGTGAGCTGATCGGGAGCCTGAGGTCTGACCCATTCAGCGCGATCGTGCCGGTCATCGTGTGGTCGGAGCAGCCGGAGATCGAGGTTATCGAGCGGGTCCTCGATGCGGGTGCCGATGACTTTCTCAAGCACGACATGGACGAGCGGGAGAAGCTCCTGCGACTGAACACTGTTGTCAGGCGTGCGGAGCGGGACGTTGGCGTCCACCCGACGACGCGTCTACCGGGCACGGCGATGATCGAGCGGGATATCGGGGCCCGACTAGCGGCGGAAGAGGATTTCGCTGTCTGCTACGCAGACATCGACAACTTCAAGGAATTCAACGATCGCTACGGCTACGGGCACGGCGATCGCGTGATCTTTCTGGTCTCGAAGATCCTGCGCGACGTGGTGAAGGCCTTCGCGCCGACCGGCTTCATCGGGCACATCGGCGGCGACGATTTCATCTTCAACGTGTCGCTCGACATCTTCGAAGTATGTTGCCGCGAGACCATCTCGATCTTCGACACGCTCATTCCGTTCCAGTACTCTGAAGAAGACAGGCGGGCCGGGTTCTTCTGGGGAAAGGACCGCCGCGGTCAGTTGCATCGCATCCCACTGATGACGCTCTCGATCGGAGTCGTCACGAACTCGCAGCGCTGCTTCACGCATACGGCTCAGGTCGGTGAGTTGGCGACCGAGATGAAGGCCTACGCAAAGACCAAGCAGGGCTCGATTTTCGTGGTCGATCGCCGTCATGGTCAACGTGACACTCTCGCCGGCCAGGCGCGGGAGCTAACCACAGAAGCCATCAAGGAAGGACCATGAACGTCTCCTGCCCACAGTGTAAGACCGTTTTCCGCGTCGACCCCCGCAAGGTGCCGGCCGAAGGCGTACGTGCCCGCTGCTCGGTCTGTGGAGGAGTATTCGAGGTCGTGGCGGAAGGAAAGCAGCCCGCCGCCGCCGCCCAGCGGCCGGCCGCCGCTCCGCCGCCTCCCCAACCGGCCGTCCCGGAGGCGCCGGCAGCGCCTCCGCCGCCGGCACCCCAGCCGAGCCCGCCGCCACCGCCACCGCCACCACCGCCGCCACAGCCGGCGGTGCCCGAGGCGCCGGCGACCGGTCGGCCGTTCGGCCAGCCCGATCCGGAGGCGCGTGCCCGACGTCTTGCCCGTGCCCTGATCTCCGACGTGGCAGCCTATCACCCGGAGCGCCTGGAGATCGGGCTGCGCGAGGGGCGCCTGAAGGAACTCTTCCAGGAAGAGCTCAGAAAGTCGTGGCAGGAGTACGTTGAACAGGTCGGTGTCGAGGTCGCAAAGAGCACGCCCTACTTCCGGGACGCGCTCAACGAGATCCTCGCCAAGGGGAAGAAGGTCTTCTGACTGGCGGCCGCTGGGGCAGCGCACGCCACAGGGCCCGTGGAACACCGTGAGCGGGCAGGGACGAGCCGACAGGTTGACCGGGTTGGGGTCGTCCGGATATCTTTCGCAGGGAGCTGGGGCCGCCCGCTCGGGCGGCCCTATCTTTTGTGGTGAGGCGAGTTAGAACGATCAGTGACAGTAGATCTTCAAGAGGAGAGGTGAGGCCATGGCGGTAGCGACGGAGCTGGGCCTGCTCAGGGAGCTGTGCGAGCGGATCGAGGAGCTCAGGGGGTATCTTTGACATAGATGAGAAGCGGGGCAGGATGCGGGCCCTGGAAGGGCAAACGACGCGGCCCGGCTTCTGGGAAGATGCCGACACGGCGCGTGCCGTGATGCAGGAGCTCAATGAGCTGAAGAGTTGGATCGAGCCCTGGGACGATCTGCACCGCAGGTCGGGGGACCTGGTCGAGCTCGGCGAGCTTATCGCGGCCGAGGACGACTCGGCGATGGAAGAGGAGTTCCGCAGCGAGGTCGCCGCCCTCCAGATGCAGCTCGAGCAGCTCGAATTCCGCAACATGCTCCGCGGGTCCGAGGCGGAGCGCGACGCCCTCCTCACGATCCACCCGGGTGCCGGCGGCACCGATTCCCAAGATTGGGCCGAGATGCTCATGCGCATGTACACGCGCTGGGCGGAATCCCACGACTTCGAGGTCGCGGTGCTGGACCTGGTTCCGGCCGAGGAAGCCGGGATCAAGTCGGTCGCTCTCGAGATCGGCGGCCGCTACGCCTATGGCTACCTGCAGGCGGAGAAAGGCGTGCACCGCCTCGTTCGCATCTCACCGTTCGACCAGCAGGCTCGACGGCACACCTCTTTCGCCTCCGTGTTCGTCTACCCCCTCGTCGATGATGCGGTCGAGGTCGATATCGCCCCCGAGGACCTGCGCATCGATACCTACCGCGCGTCCGGGAAGGGCGGCCAGCACGTGAACAAGACGGACTCCGCCGTGCGGATCACTCATGTCCCGACCGGGATAGTGGTCTCCTGCCAGCAGGAACGCAGCCAGCATCGCAACAAGAACACCGCCATGAAGATGCTGAGGGCGGCGCTCTACGACCGAGCACTCGAGGAGCGCCGAAAGGAGCGCGAGCGAATGGACGAGGCGAAGACGGAGATCGCCTGGGGTAACCAGATTCGCTCCTACGTCTTCCAGCCTTACACGCTAGTCAAGGACCATCGCACCGACATCGAGCAACCGGACGTGCAACGTGTGATGCAGGGTGACATCGACGAGTTCATCATCGGCTACTTGAAGCGACACGGGGCTAGATCAGAATGACCGAAACCGGTGAGGCGCAGCACGTCAGAGTAGCGCGGCACGAGAAGCTGCGGCACCTGAGGACGATGGGAATCGAGCCGTACGCGTATCGCTACGAGCCGACCACCTCAGCCGCGGCCGTGATCCGCGACTACGAGGCGATGTCCGAGGAGAGCGCCGTCACCTCCCGGCTCGCCGGTCGCGTCCGCTCGCTGCGGCCACACGGCAAGACGACCTTCGCCCACCTCGAGGACCGGACCGGTAAAGTGCAGGTCTATTTCCGACAGGACACGCTGGGCGACGAGGGTTACGAGCTGGTCAAGCTTCTCGACCTGGGCGACTGGATCGGCGTCGAAGGTCCGATGTTCCGGACCCGCACCGGCGAGATTACGCTGCGGGCCGACGAGCTGAAGCTCCTGGCCAAGACGGTCAGGCCGCTGCCCTACGGGAAGGAGGAAGTCGGCGAATCGGGTGAGGTGATCGAGCACGGGGGATTCGGCGACGTGGAGAGCCGCTATCGCCAACGCTACGCCGACCTCGCGGTACACCCCGAGGTGCGCGATCTGTTCGTCACCCGAACGAAGGCGCTGCGCGAGATTCGACGCTTCCTCGACGACCGCGGTTTCCTGCACGTCGAGACGCCGATCCTGCAGCCGGTCTACGGCGGCGCGACGGCGCGACCGTTCACGACTTTCCACCGAACACTCGATTTCGAGCTCTACCTGCGGATCGCCGATGAGCTGTATCTGAAGCGGCTCATCGTCGGGGGCCTCGAGCGGGTCTACGAGATCGGGCCGGTCTTCCGCAACGAGGGCATCGATCGCACGCATAACCCCGAGTTCTCGATGTTGGAGCTCTACCAGGCGTTCGCCGACTACCACGACATGATGGACCTGACCGAGGCGCTGGTCCACCACGTCGTGCAGGAGGTGGCAGGCTCCAGTCTCATCACCTATGAAGGGAGACAGCTCGAGTTCAAGCCGCCCTGGCCGCGGCTGAGCTGGTACGACGCGCTGGAACGGTACGGCGAGCTGAGCGCGGCGGGGCTGGAGGTAGAGCGGCTGCGGGAGGCGGCACGCGAGGCTGGCGTCGAGGACGCCGACGAGAAGGGTAAGGCCGCCCTGCTCGACGGGTTGTTCAAGGCTCTGGTGGAGGATGAGCTGAACGGGCCGATCATCGTCTACGACTATCCGGTGGAGCTGAGTCCGCTGGCCAAGCACAAGCGGGGCGGCGACACGACGCTGACCGAGCGCTTCGAGGTGTTCGTCGCGGGTCGCGAGCTGGCCAACGCGTTCAGTGAGCTGAACGACCCGTTCGAGCAGCGGGAGCGCTTCGAGGCTCAGGTCCGCATGCGCGAGGAAGAGGGGTGGGAAGAAGCCCACCAGGTCGACGAGGACTACATAACGGCGCTGGAGTACGGCCTGCCGCCCACAGGTGGTATGGGCCTGGGGATCGACCGGCTGGTGATGCTGCTCACCGATCGCTCCTCGATTCGCGAGGTCATTCTGTTTCCAACGCTGAGGCCGGAGTGAGCATGCCGCTGGAGCTGTATCTGGCAGCCCGAAATCTGAAGGCTCGTAGCAGATCGCGCTTCTTGAACCTCATCACGATCATCGCCATCGGCGGCATCTGCGTCGGTGTGATGGCGCTGATCGTGGTGATCGGCGTGATGTCGGGACTGCAGACCGAGGTCCGCGATCGCATACTCGGCACGAACCCCCACATCATGGTGCTCACCTTCGGGGAGGGGCTGAGGCTCGATGACTGGCAGCAGCCTCTCGAACATCTGCGCCAGGATGAAGCGGTGACGATCGCCGAACCCTTCATTTACACCGAGTCGCTGATCTTTCAGGACGTAAACTACCAGCAGGGTGTGGCGCTGCGTGGCATAGCCGCCGACGCGACCTCGCGCCTCGGCGACCAGCTGCTGGCCGGGTCCTGGGACTTCGAGAATACGGAGTCCGGCCTTCCGGGGATCGTGCTCGGCTTCCGTCTGGCAAACCGTCTTATCGTTAGCCCCCCTGATACGGTGAGCCTGGTCTCGGCCCACGGCGCCGAGCTCACGCCCGCCGGCTTCATCCCGAAGTTCAAGAAGTTCGAGGTCGTAGGACTCTTCAAGAGCGGCATGTTCGAGTATGACAACCAGATGGGTTACGTACCGCTGAACGCGGCTCAGGACCTGCTGGGCATGGGCGACGCGGTGACCGGCCTGGCGCTCTGGGTCGGCGATCCCTGGGAAGCCGACGCCGACGCTCGCCGCATGCAGGCCGAACTGGGTTACCCTTACACGCTCAGAGACTGGAAGCGGATGAACGAGGGGCTCTTCTCGGCACTCAAGCTCGAGAAGATGGGCATGGCCCTGGTTCTCGCGCTCATCGTCCTCGTCGCCGCCTTCAACATCGTGTCCACCCTCATCATGGTCGTGGCCGACAAGACGAGAGAGATCGGGATCCTCCGCTCGATGGGCCTGACATCCCGTAGGATCCTCCGGACCTTCATGCTCCAGGGACTGATCATCGGCGTAGCAGGGACCCTCATGGGGCTGCTCGGAGGCCTCACCGTCGCCTGGGCCATCGACTACTTCGGGCTCATCTCGCTGCCCGGAGATGTCTACCTGATCAGCCAGATCCCCGTCATAATCAACCCGCTCGACGTCACCCTGATCGTCATCGTCAGCATCCTCATCTCCTTCACCGCCACCATCTACCCGTCGCGGCAGGCGGCGAGTCTAACGCCCGTGGAGGCGATCCGTCATGAATAGGCCGGCCATCGCCACCGAACGCCTGTTCAAGTCGTTCCGCGACAGCGACGGCTCGGAACTCCCGATCCTGAAGGGGGTCGACCTAGAGGTGGAGACCGGCGAGGTCGTGGCGGTGGTCGGCGCCAGCGGTGCAGGGAAGAGTACCCTACTTCACATCCTGGGAGGCCTCGACCGACCGACACGCGGCGAGGTATACCTGGCGGGGCAACCGCTCTCGCAGCTAGGCGAACAGCAGCTGGCCGAAGCACGCAACCAGCGTATTGGCTTCGTCTTCCAGTTCCACCACCTGTTGCGAGAGTTCAGCGCCCTTGAGAATATTATGATGCCCTTGCTGATCGGTGACGTGGACAGCTCGCGGGCACGGGCCCGCGCCGAGGCTTTGCTGCGGGCTGTCGGCCTGGAACGGCGAGGTGGGCACAAGCCGCCCCAGCTGTCGGGAGGGGAACGGCAGCGTGTGGCTGTGGCACGGGCGCTGGCCAACGAACCGCTGGTACTCCTAGCCGACGAACCATCGGGCAACCTGGATCATCATACGGCCGAGGGACTGCACGATCTGTTATTCCGGCTGCGCGACGAGAGGGAGTTCGCCATCGTGCTGGTTACACACAACCTGGAGTTCGCGGGTCGTGCGGATCGCGTGCTGCGACTTCACGACGGGACACTGCATGACGTTTCCGACTTCATGACGGAACAAGAGACATCATCCGATGCTGTGCGATAGCTGCGGAAAGAACGAGGCAGAGGTCCACCTGACCCAAATCGTCGACAACGAGATGACGACGATTCATCTCTGCCCCTCCTGCGCCGCCGAGAAGGGGCTCGATGCCAGCAGCGCCAAGAACATTCCGCTCACGGATTTCCTGGCGCAGATGGGCCAGGCGGCAATCACGGAAGAGGAGAGGGCGGTCGCGGGCCCCTGCACCTACTGTCACACGACCGTCGATGACTTCCGGCGCAGCGGCCGGCTCGGCTGTCCGCACTGCTACTCCGTCTACGAGTCGCAGCTGCGGGCGATCCTGCGGCGAATCCACGGCTCGACCTACCATCTGGGCAAAGTCTACGTGCCGCCGGCCAGCGAGGCGGCCGACCGCGCCACGCGTCTGGCGGGACTGCGGCGCAAGCTGCAACGGGCGGTGGAGGCCGAGGATTTCGAGCGCGCCGCGATGATCCGAGACCAGATCCGAGAGCTGGAGGCGGCGATCGACGCATGATCCCAAAGGACTTCCGCTCGATACCCGACTTCGGACTCGCCTGGTTGGACGCCAGCGGGCCCGACTGTGATATCGCCCTCTCGACCCGCGTGCGCATCGCCCGCAACCTGCAGGGCTACCCGTTCTCCGTGCGTGCGAAACCGGCTGACAGGGAAGCGATACTCGCAACGGTCCAGGAGGTGCTCGACCGGACCCCGCCCGTCACAGACGGTGTCTTCGTCAACATCGATAGCCTCGACGCGCGCGGACGACAGCTGCTCCTCGAACGCCACCTCGTCAGTCGCGAACTCGTCGGCCGCGCCGGCAGCGACGCACCGTCCTCCTCGGCGCTCGTCGCCTCCATGCACGAGCCCGTCGGCCTGATGATCAACGAGGAGGACCACCTGCGCCTGCAGAGCCTCACCAGCGGCTTCAGCCCCCGGGAGACCTGGGGGCTCGTCGACTCGCTCGACGAGGAGCTCGGCAGCCAGCTGCCCTACGCGTTCCATCACGAGTTCGGTCACCTCACCTCCTGCCCGACCAACTGCGGTACCGGCTTGCGGGCCTCGGTGCTCATCCACCTGCCGGGTCTCGTGCTTACCCAGGAGATCAACAAGGTCCTCCAGGGTATCTCCCAGGTCGGCTTGACTTTCAGGGGCCTCTACGGCGAAGGATCCGAGGTCGTCGGCAACCTCTTTCAGATCTCCAACCAGACGACGCTTGGAAAGAGCGAGGAAGATCTCATCGATCACCTCCAGAAGATCGTCGGCCAGGTCATCGAGTACGAACGCCAGGCCCGCGCCGTGCTCGTCCGCGACGCCCCAACCGTTATCGAGGACAAGGTCTGGAGAGCCTTCGGGCTCCTCCGCCACGCCCGCTCCCTCGGCTTCGACGAGCTGATGAATCTCCTCTCCGGTGTTCGGCTCGGCCTATCGCTGAAACTTCTTGCCGGGCCTAGGGTATACGTGTTAAACCGCATCATGATATTCGCCCAGAACGCCCACCTGGAGGAGGCCAGCGCAGGTTCACTTTCGGGTTCGGAGCTTGACATCCAGCGTGCAATCTACGTGCGTTCAGCCCTGGCGGAGGCCGAGCCCTCCCCAGGCGCCTGACTGACTGAGACCAACCGTGTGGGGGTGCCGGATCCCGGGGCCGATGAGGGTTAGATGAACTACAATTTCACCGACCGCGTTCGCAAGGTGCTCGCCATGGCGCGCGAGGAGGCCGTCCGCCTCCAGCACGACTACGTCGGCACGGAGCACATCCTCCTGGGGCTGATCCGTGAAGGCGAAGGTGTGGCGGCGGCCGTGCTGATGAACTTGAGCGTCGACCTGGACCAGATACAGGAACGGACCGAGGAGCAGGTCAGGAAGGGCAAGGCCGGGCCGACGATGGGAGAGCTGCCCTACACGTCGCGCGCCAAGAAGGTTCTGGAGTTCGCGGTGGCCGAAGCGCGAGACCTGAATCACAGCTACGTCGGCACCGAGCACCTGCTTCTGGGTCTGCTGAGGGAGGAGAAGGGTGTGGCGGCCCAGGTCCTGGAGTCGGTGGGCGTGACCTTGGACCAGGCGCGTGAGCAGACGTTGAAGCTGTTGGGGACCGACATGCCGAGTCCCGGTCCCGGAGCGGGCAGCGGACCGAGCCCGAAGGAGAAGAAGTCGAAGACGCCGGCGCTGGACCACTTCTGCCGGGACCTGACAGAGTTGGCACGGGCGGGGGAGCTCGACCCGACGATTGGCCGCGAGAAGGAGATCGAGCGGGTGATGGAGATCCTCTCGCGGCGCAAGAAGAACAACCCGGTACTGATCGGCGAGCCTGGCGTCGGCAAGACGGCGATCGTAGAAGGGCTGGCCCAGCTCATCTCGCGGGGCGAGGTGGCGGACAGCCTCAAGGGTCACCGGGTACTGGCGCTTGACATGGCGGC
>JASFTY010000156.1:0-8675 GCA_050050535.1 Gemmatimonadales bacterium
CCTTCAGCATCTACTGGATATTCCGCGGCAAGGTGAAGCTCGACGCCACCAGCTACTGAGCGCCGGCCGCCCCACCCGGGCAGTCTGCATGCGTTCCGTGCAACTTGCAGAGCGGCCACGGCTCGCCTCGCGCTCGCCGTCTGCGACTCAAGTTGTTTTAATTCAATAAGTTATCCTCAATCGCCCCCCGGGGTTCGATACTTGCCTTCCCGGGCTCCGAGACCCCTCCGCCGAGTCCAGCCCCGGACGTTCCGGCTCAACGGTCCGATCAGGGCCCGGAAGTCGAGCAGCACGATGGACACTGGCTACTGGATAAGGGGCGGATCGATCTACGGACCTCGCGGCTACACGGGGTATCGAATCAACCGCCGCAAGCACATCATCGGCCACAAGGGCGATACGCGTCACTGGATCTACGGCGACCACATCTATTCCAGCCTGGAGGGTAATACGGGCTACTGGATCGAGAACGACCGCATCTGCGGCCCGTCGTCCGAGTTGCCCTGGGAGCAGAAGATGGTCTGGCGCGTAAAGCGGGCGAAGAAGCGGAGGGCGGCCCGCAGAAAGGACGCCCACGGCGCCCCCTAGCGCGGTTCCGAATTTCCCCGGCACACCAACTCGACACCCGACGCCCGGTCTCGGGCCGCCGGGATCGACCGCGCGGGCCCGCCGCCCGTGGGCGATCACCGGCGGCGCACGCGTGGCTTGCAGTCCGCAAGCTCGTGCGCGATTATATTGGTAGTGGGCGGCGGGCTTACAGTTGTTTGCCAAAGGAGGTATAAATGCGTATCCCGCCCCAACGTTTCGCTATTGCCGCCATCGCCCTGCTGCTGGCAGCGTGCGCGAAGCATCAGCCGGATGACATGACCTCCGACCTCGAGGGAGGCGTCGAGGTCCGAGAGGGCGTCATCATCGTCTCAGGCGTTACTCTACAGGACGAGACGGGCTCGATAATCGATGCCCTGGTGGGTAGGGTGCCCAGCTTCAGGGTCCAGCGGCTTTCGGGCACCTGTCCGCAGATCAGCCTCCGGACCCACGTTTCGTTCCAGTCGGTTACCGACCCCCACGTCTACGTGGACGGGACGCGGATCGGTGACACTTGCGTCCTTGATTCGCTGCGGGCCGAGAACGTCGAGCTGGTGGAGATCTACCCCATGGGATTCACCACCCGGCCGGGCTACGCGACCCACGCCCACGGGCTCATCCTGGTGTTCATGCGCACCGGCTAGGCCAGCCGCCGGCTGCGAATGGCGCCGGCCCGGAGCGGCAACGAAGACGCCCCCCGCAAGAGATTGCAGGGGGCGCCATCGTTTTCCAGGGCCTCGCCGGGCCCTTGGGTTAGAGGGTCTATGGCGCGTTCACATCCCACCAGACAGGCGTGACGAGGTCGACACCACTCGCCATCCCCTGGGCCTGAAGCGCCGCGTTCAGGTTATCCAAGTTGTAGGACTGCTCTCCACTCGGATACTCCATGCGGACCGGAATGCGAATCAGCTCCAGATCCGGTCCCGGCGGCAGGACCGGCACGTCCGTCCGCCGGTTATCGAACCACGCCTCCGGGCCGTTCATGAAGAGCGCGATCCACTTCTGGGTCTGTATCTGGGCGAGAGTGCCGTCGTATGCCACGCCGGCCTGAGCCAGATAGTCGTCGATATCGGTGTCCGAGGGACCGACCCCGAACTCGTCGTACTGGTTCATGCTCGCCCGGATGCCATCCTCGTACAGCGTGCCCGCGTCCGCAGCGATCCAGCCCCTATTGGCCGCCTCGGCCTCGAGGAAGAGGACCTCGGCATACGACATGATAATGTTCGGAGTGGCCGCCCCGTCCGCCCGCCAGAAGTTGCCGATCCTGGACCAATCGTCCAGCGAGGTACCGCCCGGAATGCTCTGATAACCGTTGTAGTGGCCGACGTACAGGCCGCTGTTCTCGGCGGGCTCGGCATAGTAGAACAGACGCGGGTCGTTCAGGGCTATCAGCGTGTCCACCAAGAAGCCACTGATGCCGTGGTCGTCCCGGCCAAGGTAGTTCTCGTACCACGGGTTCTCGTACGGAGACCCCGGGTAGCGAAGCAGCGCGTTGTCCGCGTTGCTCTCGAATCCACCGGCGGCGTACGCTGCCGCGAACTCGGTCTGCGCGGTAGTCGCGTCCACCTCGGAGAGCCGCATCGCCAGTCGCATGCGCAGCGAGTTGGCGAACCGCCGCCAGCTCTCGAAGTCGTTGTCGTAGAGCAGGTCGCCGTCGGCAAAATCGGTGGTGCCGGGATTCTCCAGCATGGTGGCGGCCGTCGTCAGGTCATCCAACATCGCGGCGTAGATGTCCTCTTGGGAATCGTACGCTGGGGTCGTGTTCAAGGCGCCGCTCTCCGGGTCGGTCACGCCGAGCGCCTCGCTGTAAGGCACATCCCCCCAGTAGTCGGTGACGACATGGAACAGCCAGGCCTTCCAGATCATCCCGACCGCCTGGACGTTCTCATCCTCGGACTCTACTCCTTTGTTGATGACGGTCTGGATGTCCATCAACGGGCCCGTGTAGTAGCCGTCCCAGAACCCATCCATGTTGCCGGGACGTACGTTGCCCCGCTCCTCATCCGGGTACTGGATCTCGACTACGTGGTACGCCCAGGGTCCGGTATGCGAATACGCCTGCCAGTTCGAATAGGCGCCGCCCTCTATGCCGTTCCGGATCGCGTTGGGCAGCAGCAACCCGGGGCCCACGTCGGTGGGCGAGTTGGGGTTCGTGTTGATGTCGGTAAGCGAATCGCAGGCGCTCACGGCCCAGATGAGGCCGACGACGAGCGCCGCACGCGCAACGTGTATTCTTTTCATTTTAGTCGCCTTTCTCATACTGAACCGTTACCACAACGAGAGCGAGAAGCCGTAGCTCCTGACGCTCGGGTGCTGGCCGAACTCCAGGCCCTGCGCGTTGGTCGCGTCGAAGGCCGTCTCTGGATCGATGTTGTCGCACTTGCTCCAGAGGAGCAGGTTGCGGCCGATCAAGGAGAAGCTACCTCCGTTGAAGCCTATCCAGCTCACCCACCTCGCAGGTAGCTCGTAGCCGATCCGCAGCTCGCGCAGCTTGAGGTACGTCGCATCGAGGATCGACTCGTCGTGCTTCGACCAGATACCTTCGTAGTAATCCTGCGCCAGGACACGGACGTCGACTCCGTCTTCTCCATTGATCTGGCCCTCGTAGTCGCCGCTCTCAAAGACGCCCTGCACCAATACGCCCGGGTCATCCCAGTCGTTCTCGCGGCCTGGAATCGTCGAGGCCAGAACGCCCGCGTACTTCCCGAAATAGTCCGAGACGGAGAAGATGTCGCCGCCATACTGGCCCTGGAACAGGAAGCTCAGGTCCCACGGACCCCAGCTGAACCGGTTCTGAATGCCGCCGATCCAGTCGGGGTTGTAGTTCCCGATGACTCTCCGTACCGGGTCCACCTGCGTATTGCCGCCCTCGTCGAGGATCGGCAACCCGTCATTGCCGGCGCAGATGTCATCGTAGGCCGGATCGTCCGTCACACCGCAACGGAGCACTGGGTTGCCGAACAGGGCACCGTAGGGCTCGCCCTGGCGGGCCTCGACGTTCACGCTCCACTGGCCGCCGAGCACCAGGGTCTCGATCCCCTCGTAAAGCTCGGTGACTTCCGAGGTGTTCTTGGACCAGTTGACCGTCAGCTCCCAGTTCAGGCCATCCGTGCTGCGCAGCGGGTTCGCCCTGAGCAGCAGCTCGAAGCCCTTGTTCTCGACCTCACCGGCGTTGAGCATCCGCGACGTGTAGCCCGTCGCTCGTGAGATCTGGACACCCATGATCTGGTTCTTCGTGGCCGACTGGTAGTAGGTGAGCACGAAGCCCATCCGCTCGTCGAAGAAGCCCAGGTCGGTCCCGAACTCCCAGGCCGTCGTCTCCTCGGGCTTCAGCTGGGCGTTCGCCAGCTGGTTCGGCACGCTGAACATCGGCACGCCGCCCCACGGCGTCGAGGAATTCAGGGTGTTTACAAGCTGGTAAGGCGCCGCGTCGTTACCCACCCGGGTCCAGCTCGCCCGTACCTTACCGGAACTGAACAGGCCGGTACGAAGGTCCAGGGCCTCGCTGAACAGGAAGGAGGTGGAGACCGACGGGTAGAAGTACGAGTTCTCGCCCTCGGGGAGCGTCGACGACCAGTCGTTGCGGCCGGTCAGGTCGAGGTTCAACCAGCCCTTGTAGTTCAGGCTGACCGCCCCGTACAGCCCCCGTACTTCACGCTCCGAGTAGTAGTCGCTCGCAGTTGGGGTGGCGGCGGCGTTGTCGATCGAATAGATGCCCTGCGCCGTGAGCCGGGCGACCGTGACCCCGCTGTACTCGAACTTGTTCGTCCGGAGGTTCGCGCCCACCGTCATGTCGAGCCCGAAGTCGGACGACAGTTGCCGCCTACCCGTCAGGATAAGATCCCAGTTCGTCTCGGCGCGGTATTCCGTACGCTCGACGAAGGAGCCGTCTCCCTGGTCGTCGAGACTGTTGTGATGCCTCCAGTTCTTATTGTGGAACCGATACCAGTCGCGGCCGACCTGCCCCATAACGGTGATCCAATCGCTGAGCTGGTAGGTCGCGCTGGCATTGAAGAAGAGCCGGTCCCGCTCGTCCCCGTTGCCGTTGACGTACATCTCCCAGAAGGGATTGTTGTGGTAGTTGTAGTTCCAGTTGTACTGGCCGCCATTAATATTGCACGGCGTCGCCTCGTCGCCGTCGCACCAGTAGTCGCGGAGCGCATCCATGTCTACCTGGCGGCCGAACCAGATGAACGACTGCATCGGGTTGTCCTCGTCGTACCCCATGCCCATCCGGTTCTTGCCCGCGTTATGGATGTAGTTCAGCGAGGCATCGGCGGACAGCCGGTCGGTTATCCCGACTCCACCCTTGAGCGCGAGCCCGGTCCGCTTGATGGTGTTGCCCGGGGCGATCCCGTTCAGCCTCGTGTCGCTCACGGACAGACGTACGTGGTGGTTCTCGCCGGCATTCGAAACGGCGACGTTCGTGTTCAACGTGCCGCCGGTCCGGAAGAAGCTCGACACGTTGTCCGGATGGGCCACCCACGGTTGCGCGGGACCGGTGAACTGGTCGATCGGTCGCCCGTCGAGCCGCGGACCCCAACTCTCGTCGAAGAAGTCGTACGTGCCGCCGCCCTCGCCGTCGACCCACTCAAACTCGCCGAAGTACCCCTGGCCATACAGGTTCTGGTAGTCCGGCAGTCGCAGCGGCGTCTCGGCAGTGCCGCTGATCGTCACCGTCACCCCCAACCTTCCGGCAGGGGCGCCCTGACCGGACTTGGTGGTGATCACGATGGCACCGTTCGCCGCACGCGAACCGTAGAGCGCCGCAGCGTTCGGGCCTTTAAGGATGCTGATGTTCTCGATGTTGCTCGGATCCAGGTCCTGGATCGCGTTCCCATAGTCGAGACCGCCGGTCAACCCGCCGTAGGGCGAGAGATCGTCTGACGAGTTGTCGAGCGGGACGCCGTCCACCACGAAGATGGGCTGGTTCTCACCCGTTATCGAGTTGGCGCCCCGGATCACGATCCGCGAGCTGCCCCCCGTGGGTCCTGCGTCCGTGATCTGGACGCCCGCCACGTTGCCCTGGATCGAGTTGACGACGTTCAACTCCGGTACCTCGGCAATCTCATCACCTGACACGTCCTGCACCGAGTACCCGAGCGACGCTTTCTCGCGCCTCACACCCATCGCCGTAACCACGATGCCTTCGAGCCCGACGGGCGCGATCGTCATCATCACGTCCACCCGGTCGGACACCGGTGCTTCCTCGGTCCGGTAACCGAGATACGTAAAGACCAGCCACTCGGCATCCATCGGCACGCGTAGGGAGAACCGCCCCTCGCTGTCCGTCACCGTGGCGATCACGGTGCCTCTCACAGTCACGGTGGCGCCGGCAAGCGGTTGCTGCGTATCCTCCACCGTCACGGTCCCCGTCACGGTGCGCATCTGCTCCTGCGCGATCAGTGCCGAGGGCCACAACAGAAGGACGCTGAGGAAAAGCAGCGTTTTTACCCCAATTCGTTGCATGAGCCCCTCCAGTTGAATTTCGCGAAAGTGGCCGGCGGTACGCCGGAAGTTAGGTATGGCCGAGCCGCTGCACGCGCGCTCGATCATCGCGTCACCGCCGAGTTTGGTGAGGTCCGACATGTATAGAAAACCACTTCTCCTGGAAGCCCGCCGCGCTGCGCTCGCATCTGCCAACGGGTACCCCTGCGAGCACCTTCTCGCGCGTAGCTCTATCCGGCCTTCCAGGGTTTGGTGGTTAGGCACATGCAAGGTAGCGCACCCGAAGGCCGGCCCGCAAGACCCCGGACTAACGAGAACTACTAGCCTGCGCACCGCCGCTTTGGGGCGGTGACAGCCCCCTCGTCAGGGTCTGGCGGTACGCCACCGCCGCAGCGACTCCAGCAGCTCTTGATTGTCCGCGTGGGGCAGAAACGTGTCGAACTCGAGGTAGTATCCCCCGGGATCGTAGCCGACGAAGGCCTGGACCCGCGGGCCATCTTCGTCCAGCTCGGTCGACCTCAGCTCGAACGCGCCGGTCTCTCGCGCATACTCGAACCAGCCACGCAGGTCATCGGTGAAGAACGAGACGGTGACCGCCTTCTGCTCGGAGAACGAGTGCATCCCCCTGGACTCGTCGACGAGCCCGAGAAACCCGGACGGTGAGGTCTGGTAGATCTTCGCCCAACCCTGATCCACCACAAGAGTGAGACCGAACCTCTCCTCGTAGAACCGCTGTATGCCCTCCATGTCCCTGTAGTACAGCCAGATCACAGTGGCCTTGAAGCCCAGCCCTGAGAGGGCGCCCGCCTGTGGATCGGGCTCCACCAGTATAGTCTGGGCCCGGTCCAGTATGGGCATCAACCGCTCGTTCTCCGGATGCTCGTTGAACCGCTCGAACTCGAGGTAATAACCTTCCGGATCGAGAATGACGAACCCGTGATGCGGTCGGCCTTCCACCGGATCGTAGCCGTACTTCATCTCGACGCCCCGGCCCTCCAGGTAGCTGTACCACTCGTCCAGCTGGTCGGTGACCAGCGCCAAGGCAACGCTCTTCGGCTCGTCGGTCGTATGCATGCCGCGCGCGGCATCGACCAGGACCAGATACGACGTCGGAGCTACGTGGAGGATCTTCGCGAAACCGTAGTCGGCGACCAGCTCGATGCCCAGGGTCTCGGTATAGAACGCGGTCGCCCTCTCCAGGTCATCGTAGTAGAAGAAAGCATTGCTGGCACTGATACCGAACCGCTGCACTGGATTCACTCTGCTCGACCCCTCTTCTCCAGCGCAGGCGGCGCAGAGAAGTACGGTAGCGAACCCGAGGGCGATTCCACGAAACCGATTCATCGACGCTTGATATCCCTTCATGTTGGGTTGGACCGACACCATAATTGGCAACGGAACGCTAACGCCAGACCGACAGTCGGGCAAACCGAGCGCACGCTAGCCGATCCGGTCGCCTGAGCCGGCAGTGAACGGGGAGGCCGGTGACAGTATGACGGCTACCAGGGTCAACCGCCGGTCCAAGTTGACGGAATGGGAGGGAACGCCTACCGTGCCCGTCACATTGGAGGAGAACCGTGCGTAGTCTTTCAGCTGCTCTTCTGGGATTGCTGGCGATGACCGCGTGCAGTCCGGCCGGTGGGTCGTCCACCTCGGTCGAGGTGTGGGACAGTGCCGGGGTGACGATCGTTCATAGCCACGAGCCCCAATGGGGGGAAGGCGAGGGCTGGTCGGTGCCCTCTGAGCCCCAAGTGACGATAGGCGTGTTGGATGGGCCCAGAGAATACGAGTTGTTCGACGTCTCGGCTGCTGCCCGTCAATCCGACGGTGACATTGTCGTCGTTGACGGCGGGGCGCGCGAGGTGCGGCTCTACGACCGTGACGGCACGTTCGTAAGAACACTGGGCGGCCGCGGGTCGGGGCCCGGCGAGTTCGAGAATCCCACCGGAGTCCTGGTCACAGCCGCCGATTCCGTGATCGTGTGGGACGATGCCATCTATCGCATCACCCGCTTCGACTCCGCCGGCGAGCTGGTGGGTATCGAGTCGGTCGACCGTGGCACGGTCGCCAAGGCGATCGATCCGCCTCTCTACCCAGGGGACGCGGAACTATTGCAGAACGATCAAGTCCTGGTTCGCCTGGTTGAAAAGAGCGAACCCGGTGCATCCCCGCCTGGCGTGTTTCGCCCCCGCAGCGGGACGTTGAGAGTGTCCGCCGACCTCTCGCGTATCGACACGCTGATGTTCTTCGGCGGCATCGAGCAGGTATACGTAGATGCACCGTGGGGCGGTCAGAAGGCTGGCGCGTTGCCCATCGTGCCGCCGCTGGCACGGCGAACCCTGACCGCCGTGGCCCCAGCGCTGTCCAGGGTCTGCATCGGCGATCAGGAGGGACCGCAGGTAGTCTGTTTCGGCCCCGCTGCATGGCGCACCGTGGTTCGGTGGTCCGCGGAGGCCGAGCCGGTAACGGAGGACGAGATCGCCGCCTGGCGCGATACGACTCTCGCGCTGCACGCCCAGAAGCTGAGCGAGGATGTAGCGCTCCAGCTGCTGGCTCAGGTCGCCGTGCCGACGGTTCGCCCACCATACTCCTGGATGGCGCTGGATCGGGTCGGCAACCTTTGGGTAAGGCAGGACGAGCCG
>JASFTY010000157.1:0-8669 GCA_050050535.1 Gemmatimonadales bacterium
CTGGCCGATCATCGCCACACTGTTGGCTCCGAGCATCTCGGGGACGGCGTTACCGAGTACCGCGACCCGCTTGCGCGTGACGCCGTCCCCGGCTGTGAACATCTCCCCCGCTTCGATCTCGTAATTGTTCACTGAGAGGTATTCGGGGACCGTGCCCAGTACGTTCACGTTGATGTTCCGACTCCCGTACTCGACCTGCTGGTTACGGCTCAACTCTGGTATCACGGCGCTCAACAGCGTCGCTTCTCTGCTCAACGCCATCGCATCGTCGGTGGTCAGGCTCACCCGCTCGGCGCTGGCGACGCCGCGCATGAACGATTGCCCGGCGTAGATGGACAGCAGATTGGTGCCGAGCGCCTCGATCCGGTCCTGCACGGCCTTTTGCGCTCCCGACCCGAGGGCGACCATCGTGATGACCGCCCCGACCCCAATGACGATCCCCAGCATGGTCAGGAAAGAGCGCAGCTTGTTCGCCCGGACCGCGCCGAGCGCCACCCTGAGAATCTCTGTGAAGAGCATCGGTTACTCCGCCTATCTCGTCTGGACGCCGGGCACTCCGGACCGGCGCGCTGCCCGCTCCTGCCACTCCTGCTGGCTCGCCAGCAGGCTGGCGCTCGGTAGCACCAGCACGGTATCGCCCTCGCTCAGACCCGAGAGCACCTCGGAATAGTCGAGGTCGGTGAGTCCGGTGCGGACCGGGACCGGAGTGGGCACGCCGCCTCGCATCGCGAACACGATGTAGTCGCCGCCGATCAACGCGGCGTCAGTGGCGCTCGTCTCCTGCCGGCGGCCGGCGGGACCGCCGAAGCCGCCCGGCCCACCACCGCCTGCGTCCCTCAGTTGCCGCATCAGCGCCCGGTCCTCTTCGGTCAGTGACGCGAAGACGGAACGCATGTCGCTGGCGCCCTCGAACTTCGCCGCCAGAGCCCGAACGGCCTCGGCGCTCACGCCCTCGGGGAGGGTGATCTCACGGCCGCGCCAGGTGACCGTCTCACGACCGCCGCTCTCCTGAGCGTCGGCGAGTTCCGCGGAGGGTTCGGCACCGCGCTCCATCGCCGAGCGCCGCGCCGCGGCGACCTGTTCGAGGACGGCTTCGGGATCGAGCCCCAGGACCTGGGCCGCCGAGCCGACGTCACGGTCGGTGCGCAGCGCGGTGTTGGGTACCGCCAGCACATCCTGCCGGTCGCCGACGTGGACTTCGACCTCCGAGTTCATCCCCGGTTTGAGCAGGCCGCCGGTGTTGGGGATCCGTACCAGGACTGGGAACATGGTGACGTTCTGGGTGACGGTGGCCTGCGGCTCGATCTTCAGCACGCGGCCCTCGAACGGGCGGTTTTGGTAAGCGTCGACTGTGATGGTGACCGCCATACCCTCCTGGATCTTTCCGATGTCGGTCTCATCGACTAGCGCGCGGACCTGGACGGTGTCGAGGTTCGCCATCTGCATCAGCACGGTTCCGCCGCCGACCTGGGCGGTCGCGGACGAGATCACGCTGCCGACTTCCACGTTCTTCACGATGATCACGCCCGAGATCGGCGCTTTCACCTCGGTGTCCTCGGCGGCGATCTCCGCGTCGGCCAGCGACCGTTCCGCCCGCACCAGCTGCGCCTGGGCGCTCGCCACCGCCAACCTGGAGTCCTCGTACTCCTGGTCGGTGATCGATTGCGTTTGGTGCAATTGTTCCGATCGAGCTAGCTTCGCCTGCGCGTTCTCGAGCTGTGCACGGGCTAGCACCAGGTCGGCCTGGGCCTGACGCAGCGTCGCCTGCGGAACCCGCGGGTCCACCCGGACCAGCAGCTCGCCGGCCTCCACATGGTCGCCGGTCTCGACCCGCATCTCGAAGATCTCGCCCGAGGCCTTCGACTTGACCTCGACAGTCGTGACCGGCTCGACGACGCCGGCGGCGCTGGCCGAGACCACGATATCCCGCGTCGCCACCGGGACCAGGCGATAAACAGGGCCGACCTCTTCTTCGCCGTTGCGCAGGATGAAGGCAGCGACGGCGACGATGGCTGCGACGGCGAAGACGATGAATCCTGTGCGCTTCATTACAGCTCCCTCCCGATGAGAGCCTCGATCTGTGCCTTGGCTGTCAAGTAGTCCAGGCGGGCCTGAATGATATCGACCTCGGCCTGGTCCAGATTGACCTGCGATAGGAGTACATCGAGTATGGTCGAGTTCCCGACGCGGTACCGTTCCTGTTGAACTCGCAGGTCCTCCTCGGACGCTGCCCGATTACCCAGCGCTATCTCCAAGCTTATCTCGGCCGATCTCAGGGCTGCCAGCTGCTGGGTCAGCGAGGCGTTCACCTGCCGGCGAGCCTCTGCGGCTTGCGCCCGGGCGTTGTCCCGTGAGACGGCGCTCCGGGTACGGTTAGCCTCCCGGTTGAATCCATTGAACAACGAATAGGACACCGACAGGCGGATCGACCAGCTGGAATTCCAGTCACTAACGAACTCGTTGCCCGACCAGGAATAGGAGCCCGAAGTGGATACGCTGGGCAGGTACTGGGCGAACGCGGCCGCGTAGTTGGCTTCTGCGGCTCGCTGGTTCGCGTCGGCTTGCAGTACGGAAGGAGACGCGGCATAGGCCTCTTGGTGGATCGCCGTGGTGTCGATCACGACGGGGTCGAGCAGCCGCTCCTCGTAGATCGCGCTCACGGTACCGTCGACTCCGATCAAGCGGGCCAGGTTGGCCTCGGCCGTGGCGAGCTGGGTTTCCGCGTTGAGCTTCTGCAGCCGCGCGTTCGCGACTTCTACGGTCGAGCGCAGAGTATCCGACCGGGTCGCAGTACCGTTGGCCAGCATCTCCTTGGAGACCTTGAGCTGCTCCAGGGCCCGCTCGATCCGGGTCTCCGAGACCCGGACCAGCTCCTCGGCGGCGAGCGCGCTGAAGAACGTCTGCTTTACCTGTAGGATGGTCTGGAACCGCTGATTGACCAGAGACGCCTCGGCGGCCAGGGCGTCGGCGTTCGCTGCCCGTCCGTCATAGAACCGACTCAGCCCGTCGAATAGGGTCAGGCTCGAGCTGATACCGGCCGAGTACGAGACGTTCGACCCGGTGACTTCACGTTGCGTGGCCTGGTCGTAGCGTCTCGTCGAGCTCCTGCTCGTCCCCGATGAGGCGCTGAGGCTCGGTAGCCAACTGCCGATGACCTGGCGCTTCGCGGCGGCGGCCGTGGTCACCTGGCCGCGGGCCTGTACCATGGCAGGCTGCACTCGGAGGGCCATATTGACGGCCTCATCCAGGGTCACGGCGCTCGTCTGGGCCACGCCCGGTTGCGCCAGTGCCAGCTGCGCCAGCGCCAGCAGGCCGAGACTGCTGGTAACGATTCTCGCTCGCACGTTCCCTGTCTCCGCTCGTGTATGATCCGTGTTTCGAGAGTTCGCGAGGTCTCTACTAATGACAGCTAGAGGGGCGGAAGCGTTGCGACGTGGCGGGCGCCCGGCGCGGACGCCGGGCACGCGGGTTTGGTTCTTGTTAGCCCATGGCCGTGGCGTAGGTTAGGGCCTGCGGCTCGAGGCCAGCCCGACCAACCCAAGAACCTTCAGGTGATCGATCATGGACAACTCTCTCGCTTTCCGCAGGCGGACCAGCAATGCTCTGCGCGTAGCCGTGTTGAACGTGGTCACGGCGCTGTTGGCAGGCGTCAATCCGGCGGCGCTGCAGGGCCAGACCTTCCACAGCGACGATCCGGTGGTCCGGAGCATGTGGGAGGTCGGCATGGAGAACTCGCAGACCGAGGCGCTCGCCCAAGCCCTGTTGGACTCGATCGGCCCGCGGCTCGCCGGCTCACCGGAGCTGGCCTCGGCACAGGACTGGCTGGTCGGGTTGTACCGGAGCTGGGGCGTCACGGCCCGCAAGGAGGAGTACGGTACCTGGAACGGTTGGCGGCAGGGCTACCTGCACGTGGATTTGGTGGCGCCGCGGGTGCAGACGCTGGAGGCCGAGTTCCTGGCCTGGAGCCCGGGAACCGACGGGCCGGTGGCGGGCGAAGTCGTGATCCCGCCGGCGGGACTGACCGGGGAGACGGCGCCGGCGTGGCTGGAGAGCGTGGAGGGCAAGTTCGTCTTGACGACGGCGCCGGAACCGATGTGTCGGGCGCGGCAGGAGCTGGAGGCGAACGCCCGGGCGGAGACGGTCCAGCGCCTGGACTCGCTTAGAGCCTATCTGCGTGGCGCCTGGGCGGCGCGACTTCGGCCGCTGGGCGGATGGCGCGAGAGGGAGCGGGCGCTCGACCGGGCAGGCGCGCTGGGCGTCATATCGTCGCGCTGGTCCGGTGGCTGGGGCGTGAACAAGGTCTTCGACACGGTGACGGAGCGTGCGGTGGCGATCGACTTGTCGTGTGAGGACTACGGGATGCTCTATCGGATGGCCGAGCGCGGCCAGAGCCCGGTCATCCGGGTCGACGCCGACGCCGAGGATCTGGGCGTGGTGCCGCAGTTCAACGTGATCGCGGAGCTGAAGGGAACCGAGCTCCCGGACGAGTACATCGTCCTTTCCGCGCACCTCGACTCGTGGCACTCGGCGACCGGCGCCACGGATAACGGCACCGGCACCATCATGATGCTCGAGGCGATGCGGATACTGAAGGAGACCTACCCGCACCCGAGGCGCACAATCCTCGCGGGTCACTGGGGGCCGGAGGAGATGGGGCTGATCGGCTCGCGCGCCTTCACGGAGGACCACCCGGAGGTCGTGGAGAGGCTCCAGGTCCTGTTCAACCAGGACAACGGCACCTGGCGCATCGAGCGGATCGAAGGGCAGGGCTTCCTGTACGCCGGGCAGCACATCGGCCGCTGGATCTCGCTCGTCCCCGCCGAGATCAGCGACCACATCGTACTCGAGTTCCCGGGCGGACAGAACAATAGAGGCAGCGACCACGTCGCCTTCCTGTGCCACGGTGTGCCCGCCTTTCGGCTGCAGTCGCCCTACGATGAGTACCGGCAGTACACTTGGCATACCAACCGCGATACGTACGACAAGATCGTCTTCGACGACTTGAAGGAGAACGCGACGCTGGCGGCGATGCTCGCCTACGCCGCTTCCGAGGACCCCCAGCGCGTGCCGCGGGACAGGGCGGTGCTGCCGCTCGATCCGCGGACCGGCGAGCCGCGCGAATGGGTGCGCTGCGGCACGGCGCGCAGGAGTCCGGGCCGCTAGCCGTCGGCGAAGCGAGTCTCAGCGTGCTGCGAGAACGGGGCCCCCTGGGGCCCCGTTCGGTCTGTAGGTGGTGTCCTCTGCTCACGGATCACCGGAAGGCGAGCTGACCCGGTAGTCGCTTCCAGGCCACGACGCCGGCGTGGTCGGACGGCCAGAGACCGGAGGGCGTGCGGTGCCACTGGCGGTGGCCGGTGCGGATGGCGAAGGCCGGGAAGTACCCGAAGTCGCCGTGCATGAGGATGACGTCGACCCGGCGTTCGAGCATTGAGACGGCGTTGAGCAGCGTCTCGTCCTGGCAGCAGGTGGGTCCCGGCCGGATCGGGCCCCAGACGTCCTTGAACCCGGCATCGATGAAGGTGGCGTAAGCCGTGGTCCCTCCGTTGTCGGTGGGTGCCGAGTTGATGTCACCGGTTACGATCGTGGGGAGCTGGCTGCCCGGTAGCTCCCAATCGGTGACGGTCTCGATCAGCTCGTTCGCCTGCGCCAGCTGGATCGTCGGACCGGACTCGACGGGCTCGAGGTGCGTGGTGACGAAGCGGAACGGGAAACCGTCGACTGTAACGTCCACCGAGGCCCAGCCCCGGTAGATCTCCAACGGCATCCCGGCCAGCTCGACCACGAGGTTTGTCTCGAAGGTGTCGACCTGTGCGTTGCTCCACGTCACGTCGTCACGCACGAGGACGGCATCGAAATCCGCGAGCACGATCAGACTGACACCCGTGCTCGAACTCGGCTCGTACATGGGCACGGCCCCCTGAAAGTTCGCCTGCACGGATGCCGGCGTGTAGGCGAGGCCCCGCTCGCCCAGCTTCTGCATCAGCACTTCCAGGAAGTGAAGTTGTTGAGTCGTCGGAATCTCCTCGATCGGCGGACAGTACGGCGGTCCCAGCGGGCAGGGCGTCACGATCGTGAAGACCGATACCTCCTGCAGCCCGATGACGTGAGGCTTGGCGTAGGCGATCTCGTCGGCGATCGCGTCCGCCCGCTCCTCCTCGAACTTCGTGCTCTGGACCCACGCCCAGAGATCGGCCGCCGCCTGCGGGATGTCCGCACCGGGCGCGTAGATCATCTCCACCGGCGCGCCGACAAAGAGGTTGCGCGTCATCAGCTTCATGTTGCCGGCGCGAAACAGACCGGCGTCCGGCGCTGCGACGGCCACCTCCTCGCTGGGCTCGAAGATGTCGCGGTCGCAGGCGGCCAGCGCGCATAGCGCCCCCAGAAGCAGGACGAGCGCCTTCGAATGTGCTCTGCTGGTCAACATCGGTCCCTCCTTTCTCCTTCCGGAGAGCAATGAACAGCGCCTTCGGACGAACGCCCCCAGTCTGCAGCCGGCGAATCAAGTGGCAGTCAAGCGGTGACAGCGCGGCGCGGGGAGGTGATTGCGGGTCTACGCCCGCCCCGGTCGGAATGACCGATTCGGGGCCTGCCGGCAACCGCCGGTCGGGGTTGAGCGGGGCGCTTCAGCGGTGAGGCAGCTTTAGGTCAGAGGCCCTAATCCCTTACCCGACAAAAGATTAGACAGGGTGTCCCGTCGGCTCCGTCACCGGGAGCGCGCTGCACGGTTCTTGCAACCCCGGTCGCCGCCGGTGGCGCGAGGCGTCGGATTCCAGCGCTTCGCCCGCCGCCGGTCGTGTGATTCCCGCTGACAACTCTGCAGCCCGGCCTCGTGGAGGACTCTGGACCCGGCTGGTCCGCTCCCTCCGGGGCCTTTTCCCGCCAACCGACGCTCTACGAGGAGGAGTCAGAGATGAGGAGATCGACAGTCATCCTGTTGAGCGCGCTGGTCGGCCTGGCGCTGTTGACGCCGGTCCAGGATGCCGTCGCTCAGCAGGGGCGGGGCAACGGCAACAGTGCGGTGACGTATCAGATCACCAACCCGCGCATGTTCACCGTGGCTGCCTGTGGTGAGGCCATCGAAATCACTGGGGTGGTCGAAATCAAGCAGGTCGCGATAGCGCAGGGCAGAAATGACGCGAGCGAGGCATGGCATGTGCTCGGCAAGGGCACGGGAGTGAGCTACACGAGTGGGTCGGAGTACGTGTGGCGTCAGACGCTTCTACAGCGGATCACGGGAGACGCGTGGGGTGATGGGCAGTACTCGAGTCACACACACCAAAGGACCCGTCTGGTGGGGAAGGGTGACGCTCCGAACATCACGTTCGAGCTGCACATGCATTTCACGAGGAATGCCAACGGCGATTTTGCGGCCGATTTCTACGTCTCGGACGCTTCCTGCAATATGCACTAGTCGACGATGTATATGGAAGGCGGCCGCATCGGTGCGGCCGCTTTCCTGTTTGTCCCGCCGAGCACTAACCAGTTTCCTAGCGCGCGTATCCCGCGGAGAAAGTAGACCGTCGGCCGGCCTCCCGGATCTCCTCAGGCGCCGCGTTGCAGCCGCTCATCTGTAAGACGACAATCTTGCCGGCGAGCTGTTCTCTCAGCTTGTAAGCTGCGGCGATGGTGGCAGCCCCGGCGCCCTCGGCGAGGTTATGGGTGTAGTGGAAGGCTGCGCCGATCCCGTCATAGATCTCGTCCTCGGTCAGCAGGACGAAATCATCCAATCCGTCCCTGTAGATTTCGAATGGGACTTCGTACGCTTTGCCGGTGGCGAACCCGCCGGCAGAAGTCATGTTCGCGGCGTGACAGATTCGACCCTCGCGCCACGACCGGTAAGCGGCCGGGGAATATTCGGCCTGTACAGCGACGATCCGCGCCTTGGGACGCAAAGCGCGGATGACGGTCACGGCGGCCGCGGCTTCACTGCCGGCGCCGAGCGGAACGATAGTCACGTCGACGTCCGGCAGCTCCTCGACGATCTCGACAAAGCCGGTGCCGACGCCGTTGATCAGCAACGGCTCGTCGGCGGGATGTGCGTAGTAGAGACCTCTCTCGTGGCAGAGCTCGTCCACGGCACGGGCGGCCTCCTCGAACGTGCTACCGGCCTCCACGAGTTCGGCGCCGCACTCGCGAATGGCGCGGATCTTGGTGGGATTGCTATTCTCGGGGACCACGATGACTGCGTCGAGCCCGAACCACCTGGCCGCCGTCGCGATCGAGAGCCCGTGGTTGCCCGTCGAGAACGTGATGACTCCCTTCACGCCCTTGCGCCGCAGGTGCGACATCAGGTTTATGCCGCCACGGATCTTGAACGTACCGGTAGGGTTGTGGTTCTCGTGCTTCACGTGGACGTCCGCGCCGATGACCTGCGACAGCCCCTCGTAGCGGATCAGTTGCGTCGGCTTGGCGAGGGCGCCGACGACGGGTCGTGACCTCAAGACCTCCGAGATCGAGATGGGATAATGCTTCAGCTCGTCCATCGGAATCAGCGGATCGCCTCCATGGTCGCCAGCGCCCGCTCAGCCATCCGGTTCTGGAAGGCCGCCAGCTCTGCGGGAGAGTGCGGCGACCTCAGGAAATCGAGCGTCTCGGCGATGATCTCCGCCTCGGTCGCCAGGATGCTCGGCAGGAAACCGGTCCCATCGGCGTTGTCGAGCCGCGTCAGA
>JASFTY010000158.1:0-8659 GCA_050050535.1 Gemmatimonadales bacterium
GGGTCCAGCCCTGCTCACCGACCAGTAGGGCCTGGAGCTGGGCGAGGCTGTCGATCTCGATCATCATGCCGGCGCCGGTATAGGTCATCAGGATGGTCGGCACGACGATCTCATTGGCCGGGATCGCGATGATATAGGCGAGCAGGATGACGCCGTCGAGACCGATGGCGCGGCCGAGCGGGTCGAGGAACCCCGAGACCGAGGCCGCCAGCGAGTCCCCACCGAGGGTCACGTTACTCAACAGCCAGATCACACCGCCGGCCGGCGCGGCCATGATCACCGCGCGATAGAGCACGAAGAGCGTGCGGTCGATGAGCGAGGTATAGAGGATCTGCCCGATGTTGGGTCGGCGATACGGTGGCAGCTCCAGCGTGAAGCTGGACGCCTCGCCTTTGAGAACGGTGCGCGACAGCGCCCACGAGACGAGCAGCGTGAAGAGCACGCCGACGACGACGACCGCCAGCACGGATCCGGCCGCGGCGAACGTCGACACGGACGGCGGAAAAGCGGCCGACACGAAGACGATGCCCAGCAGGATGAGCGTCGGGAAGCGGCCGTTACACGGTACGAAGTTGTTGGTGAGGATCGCGATCAGGCGCTCGCGCGGCGAGTCGATGACGCGGCAGGCGATGACGCCGGCGGCGTTGCAGCCGAACCCCATGCTCATGGTCAGCGCCTGCTTGCCGTGCGCGCCGACGCGCTTGAACAGCCAGTCCATGTTGAAGGCGGCGCGCGGCAGGTAGCCGAGGTTCTCCAGGATGGTGAACAGGGGGAAGAAGATGGCCATCGGCGGTAGCATGACCGAGACGACCCAGGCCAGTCCGCGGTAGACGCCGCGCCAGAGGAAACCGGTGAGCCACCAGGGCGCGCCCAATGAGTCGAAGAGCCCGACCGCCGCGTCCTCGAGCGCGAAGAGCACGGTCGCGATGACCTGCGACGGGTAGTTGGCGCCGACGATCGTGACCCAGAAGACCGCAGCCAGCCCCAGCAGCATGATCGGGATGCCCCAGATCCGCGAGGTCAGGATCCGGTCGAGCCTCGCGTCCCAGGTGGGCTCGGCCCGCACTTCTCTACGTACGGCGGCCGTCGCGATCGCACTGGCGTCCTCGTAGATCGCGCCGACGATCTCGTCACGGAACGAGATGTCGAGCCCGCGCCGCAGACGCTCGGCGCTGGCGAGGATATCCTCGGCGGTCGGTTGCGCGGTCGTCACCATAGCATAGCTAGTCTGTCGCGCCCGCGCCGGCGGGCCGCATCGCGTAGGCCTCGACCAGCTCGCCGAGCTCGCCGCTGGCGATGGCCTTCTCGACCCGCTTGTCGCCTTCCAGCAGCCGCATGGCCACCCAGCGGGCGTTGGGCAGCCCGGGGTAGGCGGCCTCGACCATGGCGGCCAGCTCCTCGACCGAGCGCGCCGCCCCACCGTGAGCGCCGAGGCGGTGAGGCTGTGTTTGAATCGCGCCGCTGGCGACGCCTGCCACCGCCTCGACCAGCTGCGGGATGCCGTGGCCGGTGCGGGCCACCGTCGGGACCACGGGAACGCCCAGGTCCTCTTGCAGTCGCTCGTGGTCGATTTCGATGCTTTTGCGCTCAGCCTCGTCCATCAGGTTGAGGCAGAGGACCGCTCTGTCGGTGATCTCGAGGATCTGCAGCGTCAGGTTGAGGTTGCGTTCCACTACCGTGGCGTCGACGACGATGATCGTGCAGTCGGGTCGCCCGAACAGGATGAAGTCCCGTGCGATCTCCTCATCGGTGGACGCGCTGAGCAGCGAGTAGGTTCCGGGCAGGTCGACCAGCTTGAACTTCTCACCCCGGTACTCGAAACCGCCCTCCGCCCGGGCCACCGTCTTGCCGGGCCAGTTGCCCACGTGCTGTCTGAGGCCGGTAAGGCTATTGAAGACCGTGCTCTTGCCGGTGTTCGGGTTCCCGGCGAGTGCGACCACGTAGTCCCATTCGGCGGTGTCGATCCCCAGCCGGCGTAACCCCGCGTACGTCGGGATGCCCGGCTCGACGACCGGGAGCTCGCGCCTGCGAATCGAGCGTGGTCGCTTGGTGGTCACGTGACCGCCTCGATCTCGATCTCGTCACCCTGTTCCTTGCGCAGCGCGATCAGCGCTCCCCGCACCCGATAGGCCGTCGGCTCGCCCAGTGGGCCGGGGAACGAGCACTCCACCACGGTGCCCGGCGTCAGCCCGAGATCGAGCAGGCGCCGGCGGCTCAGACCCTCGCAACGCAGCGCGATGATGCGGCCGGCTTGGCCCGGCTCCAGCGATGACAGCTTCTGGGGTGGCTGGACAGGGTGGGGCAGGCCGGTGACGAACACATTGCTCGCGAACACCGGCGCCAGCTCACGCTCCCGCTCGCCGTCCCAGATCACCAGCCGCTCCTGGCTGATCCGGCGAACCTCGATCTGCATGCCGAGCGCGAGCCCGGCAGCAATGACGCCGGCCAGTGCCTCCGGCGGCTCGTCCTCCAGATGGACGACCCGCGCCGGCCGGCCCACCGGCCAATCGGTCAGCGCGGTCGACTCCACGCGCTCCAATGTCCCGCTGCTCGTCGGGATCGGATCGCCGTGCGGGTCTTGCTGAGGATAGCCGAGCTGCGCCTCCAGCTCGTCGACCTCCTCGGCGCTCAGCGTGTGCTCGCGCCGGTCCGCCGTGGCGTGAACCTCCTCCAACGGCACGCGCAGCTCGTCCGCCAGGTAGCGCTCCAGAAGTCGATGGGCACGGATCACCTGCAGCGCCGTCCGGTGACCGGCCGGCGACAGCAGCAGCCCGGGCCCCGTCGACTGGACCAGCCCGCCCTCCTCCATCTCCGAGATCAGCTCCAGCGCCCGCCTCACACTCACGCTCAGCTTTCCCGCCAGCGACTCGGCCGTCGCCAGTGTACCACGCAGCTCACGGGCGTGGATGTGCTTCAGCGCGTCCTCGACCTGCACCCGCTCGGCCAGGCGGCGAGCCCGGCGAAGGTGGTGGAGCAGGCCGCGTCGCGGCCAGAGGAGTGCCGCCGCGAGTAGGGCGAAGGCGCAGGCGAGCAGGACGAGCGAGGAAGGGGCGAGCATTTTTAGACCTACCTAATAAGCGACTTTAGGCCATACTAAAACGGAAAATTTAGCGGGGCGGCGGGCGCCGGTCAATCCGCCGGGCGTGGTCGGGCTGTGCGTCGGCGGACCGAGCGTCAGGTGCTAGTAGTCGGCGGGCAGCAGCGCGGCCAGCAGGCTGGCGTCGGCGGGGACGGCGAGATAGATGCGACCTCTGCGGTGATCGACGGCGAGGTCGGCGGCGCCGTAGACGTTGGGAAAGTCGAGGCGGCGGCGGAGGGTGCCGTCGTGGCCGACGGCGAGCACGACGCTGGGGTGCTCGTCGGGTAGGTTGAGGAGCAGCCAGATCTCATCGTCGACGCGTGCGGCATCGGCGACGTAGATGAGCGGTACGAAGCCCGGGGCTTGCAACTCGCGATTCCGTGCGAAGAACCTCTCTTTTATGAGGGTCATCTCGGGCGCTACGAGGTGGAGCGACCAGAGGATGTTGCCGCGGGCGTCATAGCGTTGGACGACGGCCTCGGCGTTCAGGATGAGCCAGAGCGAAGCGTCGGCGTCAATGATGGGGAGCGTCCAGTTGCGCAACTCCCGGGGCACCTCGCCGTCGATGATCTGGTCCCTGATCGCGGTCATGTCCCAGAACTCGTGACGCGGTACGAGCAGGGTGCCGAAGGTCCGGCCCGGCTGACCGTCGGGCTGGAACGTGAGGGCGAGTGCGTCGTGGCGAAAACCCTGGGTCGGGACGGCGAGACGGCCGTTCGGGTGGAGGTCGGCGCCACCGATGTAGTCGGCCGGCATCGGGTAGCTGCGGATGTAGCTGCCGTCGGTGGTCAGGACCTGGACGCGCCCGTTTCCGCTGTCGAGGACGCGGATCGAGTCGCCGCCGGCCGCGAGCACGCTGGGGCGGCTGAACTCGGCGGGGCCGGCGCCCTCGTTTCCGAAGCTGACGGGGTCATCGCCGGTCACGGGTAGCACCACGACCGCGGGCAGCTGCCAGTCCAGGACATAGGCGTTGCCGGCATTGTCGACTGCGAGGTCGGCGGGAGAGGCGAGCAGGCCGCTCTCGAGCGAGACGAGGGTGTCGACCTCGGATATCACGAGCTGGTCGAGGAGGTTGGCAGCGGGCTGCTCGCAGGCGGACCACAGGGCTGTGGCGGCGACGAGCGCGAGGATCCGCCGGGCGAGCAACTGTCTGCGGGTGGAGCCGTACATAGCCGTGGTCCTGGTTGAGTTCGAAATGGCGGCGGCGTGCCGAGCTTCTACATGGGAGACGGCCGGGCGCTACAGATGGTTGGGCAGGCGGAGCGCGGCCTCGACGAGGACGCGGGCACAGCAGAGGACCGAATCGAGATCGACCCACTCGACGTCGCCGTGCGCGCCTTCTCCGGCAGGCCCGTAGAGCAGGGCCGGGATTCCGGCGGCATCGAAGACGGCGGCGTCGGTCCAGTAGGCGACACCGGTCTCTTGGGGCCGTGCTCCGGTAATCTCCTTGTGAGCCTCGCGCAGGCAGCGGGCGACGGGTTGATCGCCGGCGCAGACGAGTGGCGAGCGGTGAAAGAAGCAATTGATCTCGGCCGACTCACCGGCGGTGTCGACTGCGCTCTGCAGTTCGCGCTGCACCTGGTCGAGCGTTTCACCGGGCAGCGTACGGCGCTCGACCTTCATGCGGCACTCAGGGGCGTAGGTGCTGAGTCCGATGCCGCCCTCGATCGTGGCGCAGTGCAAGGAGGCAGGACCGAGCTCGGGGTGGGTAGTGGGGCGCAGCGTTTCCTGTTCGAAGCGTTCGAGCTCGGTGATGATGCGGCCCATCTTGCCGATGGCGCTGACGCCGAGGTCCCAGCGGCTGCCGTGGGCGGCCTGGCCGTGGGTGACGAGCTCGGACCAGACGAATCCTTTGTGGGTGAGTATGAGGCGTCCCTCGGTGGGCTCGGTGACGATGCAGGCGTCTGCCTGGTGGTGGTCGACGAAGTGGTCGGCGCCGATGCTCGAGTGCTCTTCGTCGACGACGAGTGCGAGGATCACGTGCCCCGGCAAGTCGGCGTCGCGGAGCGCCGCGATGGCGGCCATCGCGGCGGCAACGCCGCCCTTCATGTCGTAGCCTCCGCGGCCGTAGACGCGCCGTCCGTCGACGCGTGGCTCGAAGGGCGCGATCGACATGCCGGCGGCGCTGACGGTGTCGCTATGGGCGCAGAGGACGAGGCCGGGACCGGCGGGATCGCCGACCTGGGCCACGAGGTTGGGGCGGCCGGGTGTGACTTCCTCGAGCCGGGCGTCGACCCCATGGTCGGCGAGCCAGTCGCGGGCGAACTCGGCGAGTGCGGCCTCGCCGTCCGACTCGTCGGGTGCGAGGGTCGGATTGACGGACGGGATGCGGATCAGCTCTTGGAGCAGCGCGAGTAGCGCGGAGTCGGAAAGGATGTCAGGTTGCATCGCACGTTTCCCGGTGAGAGGGGCGGCGCGCCGCAGGGCTGCGGATTGACTGGGCCCCGGAACCGGCAGAGTATATCGAGCCGTTGGTGCCCGAAAGGGGCGCAGAACGGCCGTCTGCTACGACCTATCGACGATCGGCGGAGTGAACAGGTGAAGGTCTTGCTCGAGTGGATTACCCTGGGATTGGGGCGCTGGCTGCTGAGGCCGGTGCTGAGGCTTTCGCTGCGCTACGTCGACGTCGAGGACCCGTGGGAGCCTACGGACAGGCCCGTGCGCTTTTGGGCGATGGGTGCCGGTTCGGTGAAGCGTTTCTCCTGGTACTTCGAGGGTGAGAGCACGGTAGACGTCGCTTCGGTAGATGAGCTGTGCGACTGGCTGCTCGGTTGCGAGCAGGTGCGTGATCCGGACCTGTTCCATGAGGCCGACTACTGGCAGCACCCGGCCACATTCGAGCAGTTGCGTAAGGGCGACTGTGAGGATTTCGCGCTCTGGGCGTGGCGCAAGTTGATCGAGCTGGGGATCGATGCCCGTTTCTTTACCGGTCGCCGCGTCGATGTGCGGGAGGGCAACTGGCACGCTTGGGTCGTGTTCCGTAAGGACGGGCTGGAATTCCTGCTCGAGTCGATCGCGCCGAACCGAGAGGAGATGGTGCGGCCGTTGGACGAGGTGCGCTCGCGGTATGTCCCCCATTTCTCCGTAGGGAAGGACTTCCGGCCGCAGGCCTACGGAGGATACCTGCTCTACCTGAAGGAAGGCGGACTGCGCGGTACCGACAGCGCGCCGCCGACGATCGGCTAGTGCCCGGGCGAAGCGCTAGCTGGCCGGGCGCTCGCCGTGCAAGCGCTCGAGTGCGCGGCGTGCCGTCTCGACGCGGGGCTGCAGCTCAACGTCTGCCTGGCCCCACAGCTCGATGAAGCGGGCGTAGTAGCGTACCGCCTCATCGAGCTCGCCGCGGCGCTCGTGCAGCTGGGCACGGCTGAAGAAGCCGAGTGGCTCGAGCCAGGGGCTCCAGTACAGCGATCCGTGGATTCTGAGCGCCTCCTCCTCGGCGCCGCGCTCCTCCAGTAGTCTGGCCAGCCAGTAGCGTTCGATATCGCGGTAGTCGTACCAGGCGGCGTTGATCATGGCGAGTCCGCGACGCATCAGGTCGATGGCGGCGTCGAGGCTGTCGTGAGCGGCGGCGATGCGCCCGCGCAGCGTCAGAGCGCGCCCGCGGAGCGAGCGTGCGGTGGCCGAGTCTCCCGCGGCGGCGAGCGAATCGGCGCGCGCCTCGAAGCGAGCGACGAGGTCGGCCGCCTCGGCGTTCCGGCCTTGCCGGGCTGCCTCGACGGCGAGGGCCGGCACAGTGCCGGGATAGGCTGCGGCGAGGCGTGCGACTAGGCGTTGTGAGGTGGAGTCGCTGGCGATGCCGAGCTGGCGGGCGTTGGCCAAGAGGTTGAGTCCCGCCCGGTCCATGTCGCCGCCGGCCAGAGTCATGCTGTGCTGCAGGAGGTCGACGGCGATGTCGACCTGGCCGTGCCTGAGGTAGCGGAGCGCGAGTGACCAGAAAGCGGTGGAGCGCTCTTCGTCGGAGAAGCGCTGATCGGCGGCCTTGAGCGCGAGCATCTCGTAGAGCGGCAGCGTCCCGGCGACGACGCGCATCCTGCCAAGCGTCCAGTACATCAGGTCGGCGCTGGCCGTGTCGAGTGCGACCGCGGCGCGGGCCGAGTCGGCGGGCGAGCCGAACTGCAGCGCCGCAAGCAGGCGGAAGGCGAGTGCGTAGTTTGAGGTCGAGTCGAGCGCGAGGTAGCGTTCGGTCCACTGGCGGCCGCGGATCGAGTCGTCCTGTTGATAGGCGAGCTCGATCAGATGGATGAGCGCCGGGGCGAAGGACGGGTCGAGCTCGAGCGTTCGCTGCAGCGCGTCCTGCGCCGCGCTCATCGGCTGACCGGCCTGGGCGCCGAGGTGGAAGAGAGCGTCGCCGAGACCGTGCCAGGCCTCCAGATCGTCGGGGTAGCGGGCGGTCAAGTTCCGAAATAGCGGGATCGCCTGTAAGGATCCGTCGACATCGGCGAGCTTCCAGGCCTGGATGAGCAGGCTGTCGCGTGCCGGCAGTCCCCGGCTGTGGCGCTCGGCGGCGGCGAGGTGTGCGGGCAGGCCGTCCGAGGCGAGGCCGAACGACCAGCCGAGTGCGTGTGCCAGCCGGTAGTGGGCGATGGCGAAGGTGGAGTCGTGCTGGAGGGCGCGGTTGAGCGCTTCCTGTGCCTCGGTGAACTGTGAGTGCCGGAACGCCTGCTCGGCTTCGAGGTAGTCGCGGAGCGCCGGGATCGACGCCGTGGTGAGGGCCGAGAGTCGGACCTCGGGGATCGCATCGCCCTGCCAATCCTTGCGCAGCAGCTCGATGGTGAGCTGCTCGACCAGCGCGGTTATCTGGTCCTCCGAGCCCGCGACCACGGCCGATGCCTCTCTGCGCAACCAGCGAACGGAATAGATGTCGGCGGAGAGCCGCACCCTGTCGGGGCCGGTCTTGATCAAGCTGCCCAGGATCACGCGGCTGGCACCCAACTGGCCGGCGATCTGAGCGGCGATCTCCGGCTCCGGCAGCTCGCCGGGGTTCTGGGCGAGTCGTTGGAAGCGGTTGAGAACGGCGCGCGGGTCTGTCGAGTGGAATTGGCCGGTGGCGTCGAGGGCGGTGGCCAGCAAGTCGACCATACCCTCGCGCCACAGCTCGACATCGTCGCCGACCACGTGGAAGGGCATCACGGCCACGGTGTCCGGGCGAAGCTCGCTCCCGCGGATCCGCAACCAGACGGCTACCGCGCCGACGCTCCCCAGGGCGAGGAAGGCGAGGACGCCACCGAGGATGGCCACGCGCCAGGTGAACAGACGCCGGAACCGGAGGTCCCCGGAATCGCCGGGATCGGTCTCGGCACCGGGTGCCGGATCGTCCTCCCGCGGCCGGGCCGCCGCCCGAGGTTGATAGAGCGCCGTGAGGGACATGATCGGCAGCCCGATGACCAGGAGCGCCAGGGCGGTGGGGAAGAACCAGCCTGGCAGACCGAAGCGGGCGATCAGCAGGTCGATCGCCTCGAGGATCGCCCAGGACACGAGGACATAGACACCCACCACGCGCCACAGCGGTGCAGCGCCTGCCTGCTTCATGAGCTTCCTAATGCCGATCGTCGTCATGTCAACATGCCAGAAGGCCTGCGG
>JASFTY010000159.1:0-8625 GCA_050050535.1 Gemmatimonadales bacterium
CGCCACGAGCTGCGAATCGGGGAAGGCGGTGAACATCTCGGTCAGCGGCTGAACGGCGCCGGCCGGCGTGAATCGTCGGTCGACACTAATGTTCTGACCCATGAGGCCGACCTGCAGCTCGCCACGCCGGGGAAACTGCGCGTCGAACCACTGAGCGTCGAGCTGACCCGGTACGAGCAGCGCCGCGACTAGCGCCAGCAGCCGCCTCCTCACCAGCCGACCTCGCCGCCGGAGAATGCTGACATCTCCCTCGTTCCGTTCCTGGTATGATCGCTCAGGAGCGCACGTGGCTACCCTGGGCGTGACGGTCGGTAATATGACCCCGTGCGCCGCGCCGGGACAGAGAGCGGCGAAATTGACACGGCGTCGCTAGTGCCTAGTTTGTGACAGGAGCAGAGGGCGCCGTAGCCAAGTGGACTAAGGCGGGGGCCTGCAAAGCCCCTATTCGTGGGTTCGAATCCCACCGGCGCCTCCATCCCCGCTGCGTGGCCCGCCGGCGCCAGAACTGAGCGAGAGTGCGCTTCAGCGTAAAGGCGCGGCGAGCGTTGCGGGGCTTTCTATCCCCAGTCGGGGCTGGGGGCGGCGGACGCGCCCGGGAACCGGATGGGGAACGCCTTGCAAAACTGTAACTTAGAACGCAGGCCTTGCTCTCGCGGGGAGAATTCGCCAACTTGGAGTGCGACCGACCTATGTCCCGGCGCCGTTCCGCGGCAGCGGAACATCCCTCCCGCCGGCTCGAGTGCTGCCGCGGTATGACCTTGCTCGAGCTTGCAATGACCATGCTTGTTGTCGCTGTGCTCTTGGCCCTGAGCGTGCCCTTGGCGTCGGCTGTGCTCGGCAGGTTCAAGGTCGGCAGTGCGCGTGACGCTTTCGTGAATACGTACGCCCGGGCCAGGGCGGCGGCAGTGCAGTACGGCCGGGAAGGGCGGCTGCACTTGGAGACGGGACGGGGTCAGTTCTGGGTCGAGGTGGATACTGGAATGCCGGGCGCGACGAGGGCCGATACCATCGGTCGCGTCGTGCAGCTTGGCGAGGAGTACGCTGGCGTGACGATGCAGACGGAGCTGGGTGTAGACACGCTCTGCTTCGATGCTCGGGGGCTCGCCTACGCGGGGGGAGGGTGCGATTCGCACGGCACCTTTATATACTTCTCACGCTTGGACCGGGTCGATACGATCCAGCTTTCGATAGGCGGCACGGTCGTCCGGCGCTAGGGGCCTGATGAAGAGACTGCACGGCCAATCGGGTTTCACGCTCACTGAGCTTCTTATCTCGGTGGTCATCATCGCCATCGGAGTTGTGGGCTTTGCCACGGCCGTGGGGCTCGCGTCGACCGAGCTGTTCATGGGTGGCCGGGACACCGAGGTGTCGATGCTGCTGACCGAGCAGGCCGAGCGGCTGAAGGCGATGCCCTACGACTCCGTCCAGGTAGGCACCCGCACCGAGGGCCCCTACACACTTAACTGGGATGTGGGGGGCGGGAACCCCAAACAGGTTACAGTCTCGGTCACGTTCTCCTTGAAGGACGGGCGGATCAGGGCGGACACAATAGTCATCTACGTCCCGCGATGAAGCCCCGCTTGCCGATCTCGCGAGGGTTCACCCTCATCGAGGTCCTCGTCGCCATGACTCTCACCGGAATCGTCGTGGCCGGCACGCTGAGGGCGCTTTCCGCACAAAAGAAGTTCTACGCCAGGCAGACGCGGGTCCTCGACGCCCGGCACGCGATGCGCGCATCGACGACGATCCTCGCATCCGAGCTGCGCGAGGTGAGCGTGACCGGTGGCGATCTCATCGCCATCGGCCCCGACAGCGTCGCCCTCCGAACCACGGTCGGCTTCGGCATCGCCTGCCGCTTGGGCTTGCTGGCGGGCACGCTCTCCTTGACTGAGGTCTCCGGGCACTTCCGCTTGGACCTGGCGGACTCCCTGCTGGTCTTCGTCGAGAACAGCGAGGACAACGATGACGACGCCTGGCGCAGATTCGGCGTGCTCGGCATCTCCACGACGCCGTCGCCCTGTGTCTGGGGTAGCCCCGCCGATCTCAGTGTCTCCGTGCCGGGCGTGGGCGCCTTGGTCGGGGTGTGGGTCGGTTCGCCGGTTCGCCTCTACCGGCCGCACGTGTACGGGCTGTTCCAGATGGCGGACGGCCGATCGTGGCTGGGGCGCAAGGCCCTGGGCGACGCAGAGTATATCCCTGTGGCCGGGCCGCTGGCGCCGGCGGATTCGGGTGGCCTGAAGTTGACCTACTACGACGCGAACGGCGACACGACGTGGAACATCAGCCAGGTCGTGCGCATCGACATACAGGTTCGCTCGCCCACCTACCGCTCGATCGAGGAGCCGGACTATCACACGCTGACTACCAGCACCTACTTGCGTAACGATGGCTAGATCGCGACCGGTACCGCGCCCTCTGGCCGCCCCTCTACGAGACGAGGGCGGCTTCGCACTTGCCATGGCGATCTTCGCGCTCGTCCTGCTGGCGGCGGTGATCGCCGGCGGTTACTACAGCGCCTCGCAGGAATTCCAGATCGGCCGCGGGATGCGCAGCCTGACCACCAGTTTCTACGCCGGCGAATCGGGCATCCGTGAGGTGCTGAGGGACTGGGACCCGGACACGATGTTCACCCTCGCCCCCGGCAACACGTTCGTGTTCGGCCCCAAGACCTACCCCGGCGGTGGCAGCTATACAGCCAGGGTCATGCGCGTGGGGAGCGCCGCCGATTCGGTGAAGCGGTACTTCTACATCGAGGCGGTGGGCCGTCCGCCGGGACCGAACCTGGGCGAGCGACGCCAGGCGATCGTCGTACGTGCCCGGTACCCTGACCTGTGCTGCGATTACGCGATGCGGCTGTACGATGAGCTGACCTTGTCGGGATCGACCAAGAACTTCCGGATCTCGGGCCGGGATCAACAGCCGACCGACTGGATGGGGCTCGGGGTATGCGATCGGTTCACTCCTCACGACACGGCCGCCGTCGTGCACCCGGATACCGCGCAGATCGCTCCCGATTCCGCCTACCTCGATGGCTCCCCTGACTACCTGGAGGGCTATCCCTCGGTCTCCGAGGGATACATCGCCTTCCCAGGTTACAGCTGGGCTCAGCTCACGGCATTGGCCGACCACGTATTCGCCGGCAGTGTGTCAAGCCAGGGTGACGCGACCCTGGATGCCAACGGCGAGTGCGACCGGAGCAACCCCTACAATTGGGGAGAGCCAGTGGCGGAAGACCACCCGTGCTTCGACTACTTCCCCATCATTCATGTCAAGGGGACGACCCTGACGTTCGAGAATGGCGCGCGGGCCCAGGGCATCTTTCTCGCCGACGAAGATGTCGTACTGGAAAACAACGCTGTCGTCTTCGGCATCATACTCGCCCGCAACGACCTGTTCATGAACAACCAGGCCAAGTTCTGGGGTATGGGCTGGATCGCCGACGATGCCGACTTCTACGGCACCAAGCCCGAGTGGATCCTCAGCTCCTGCGCGGCCAAGCGCGCCATACTCCTGTCCAACCTGGCACGACCGGTCCCGGTATTCCCCAGGGCTTGGGTCGACCTGTTCTAGGCGCCCGTAGCGGGCGTGTCCCACGATCCGATTCCCGCGACGAAGTTGACGTAGATCTCTCCCAGGCGAGCCGGTAGCTCGCACCGGTTCCGCTCGGTCACACGGATCACCTCGACCCCGGGCCGCCCACGGAGTGGATCGACCTTCGGATGAGATCGCTCCATCACCGTCCCCAGCACCGCATGGGAAGCCGCCGGGTCGAATAGCTGCTCGAGGATCGCCACGAAGCGCGCGCTGTACAGCTCCATCTTCCCCAGCTCGTCCACCACCAGCACCGGCGCGCCTGCCTCCAGCGCACGCTCCAGCGCCCCCACGCCCAGCTCGTCGAACGACGCCAGGTCCACCCCGTAGCGACCTACCCTGGGCCCACGAGCCCCGAGGCGCGCCAGCGGCCCGCGCCGGCCGGCCAGCGTCACCACGTCGAACCCGACGCGCCGGCCCCGCTCCCGCACCTCCTCCGTGTAGAACCCCGCACAGCGGTCCCGGCCGATCTGTTCCACCCCCCGCCGGATCACCGTCGTCTTGCCGCAGCCGGGCCTTCCCGTCAGGAGAATGCGTGGTGGGGCAGGGAGGTTGGGCATGGGAATTCGGCAATCCCTGATCAATTGACTACTTGAACAACAGAGCATTCGAATCCGGAACCGACAGAGGAAACCCGTCTCACAATTCTACGGCTCGAATGCTCTATGGATCAATTGGTCGTGGATTGCCGAATTCCGGGTTCCCCGATTCGCATTGCGACAGAAAGCGAAACGCCCCGGGCCCACGGGGCGTTCGCAGAGGCGAGAATGTGCGATTTGTCGCTGAGGGCCTCTTCCAACGTGGGGCTAGCAGGGTTCTGGACGGGCCGGAAGAAACAGCCTCAATAAAGAACGGAGCCCCTGAGTCGCCCTCCCCCGCCGTTTTCCCTGTCCGGCTAAGACGCTCGAGACTCCGCTCTTCGCGTTTCGCAATTTGCAAGGGCCATACCGGAGTGGTGCCGGAGACCATAAAATATTGTAATGCAAGGACTTAGGGTCAGGGACCAGAGGCGAAAAGAGCCCCGAAACTGGAAACTTTTTGCATAGTTTTGGCAATTATTTCCGGCGGGGCGCTGCTCCGGCGGCTTAAGCTGAGCGGGCGGAGCGGGATGCGCGGTTGGGGATGGTGGGAGCGGGCCCGGAACCTAGCCAGTCGGCCGGATACTGGTAACTTATAGCGGCTCAAGAGACAGGCGTTGGAGCGAGCGGGGTAGTGGACCAGCCTGGGCGGCCGGGCGGAGCGTGCTTCCGGCACCCAGGCTAATGAATAGGCGGGTCTGTTGTGAACAAGAAGCTGACGTTGGTTGTGGGAGTGGGGGTGGTGCTGATCGTGTTCGGGTACTTCGCCTTTGGCGGTCTGGGTCGCAGCCTGGTCTACTTCTGGACGCCGACGGAGCTTCTGGCCGAGGGAGACGGAGCGTACGGTACGTCGGTGCGGCTGGGCGGCATGGTGGAGCCGGGCAGCGTCATCTGGGACGCGGAGACCCAGGAGCTGAGGTTCCGGCTGGCGGACGAGGGCGGGGTCATCGAGGTAGAGAGCTCGGGCGTGCCGCCGCAGATGTTTCTCGAGGCGGCGGAGCGGCAGGAGGCGATCGGGGCGGTGGTAGAGGGCAGTCTGACTCACGCGGGGGTATTCCGGGCGACGAACCTAATGGTTCGGCACTCGGAGGAGTACCGGGCGCCGCAGCACGGTGAGGACCGGCAGGAATACTACCGCGAGCTGTTCAAGGAGCAGGGAGCTGAGGGCGGGTCATGATAAGTAGTCTGGGGTACCTGGCAGTCGGTGGTGCGCTACTACTGTCCGTCGTGGGAGCGGTGCTGGCGTACGCTGGGCTGGCCGGGCGGCCACCGTTGGCGCTCTGGGGTAGGCGCGCGGCGTACGGTGTCTTTGCGCTGGCGACGCTGGCGATTCTTCTCATGGTCATCGCGCTGGTGGGCCACGACTTCAGCGTCGGCTACGTCGCGCAGGTGGGTAGCCGCTCGACGCCGCTCTTCTACACGGTGATCTCGCTGTGGTCGTCGCTGGACGGGTCGATCCTGTTCTGGGGCTGGATCGTCGCCGGGTACACGGCGGCGGTGGTCCACGTTTACCGCGACCGCTACCGCGACTTGATGCCCGCCGTTACGGGGACGCTGCTAGTGGTGAACGCCTTCTTCTGGTTGCTGCTGGCCTGGCCGGCCAACCCGTTCGTTCCCGTGTTCCCGGTCCCGATGGACGGGCCGGGGCCGAACCCGCTGCTGCAGAATCACCCGTTCATGGGGTTGCACCCGCCACTGCTGTACCTGGGCTACGTGGGGCTGACGGTGCCGTTCGCCTTCGGTATCGCCGCCCTGCTCACCGGCAAGGTGGGCGGAGACTGGATCAGAGCGGTGCGACGCTGGACCATGGCGCCGTGGGTTTTCCTTACCGCCGGGATCGTTTCCGGCGCCTGGTGGTCGTACGAGGTGTTGGGCTGGGGAGGCTACTGGGCCTGGGACCCGGTGGAGAACGCGAGCTTCCTGCCCTGGCTCACCGCTACGGCGTTTCTGCACTCGATCATGGTCCAGGAGCGGCGTCAGACCCTAAAGATGTGGAACATCCTGCTGGTCGTCGCAACGTTTCTACTCACGTTGTTCGGGACGTTCCTCACCCGCTCCGGCATCCTGGCCAGCGTCCACGCCTTCGTCGAGGGTCTGATCGGCCCGTTCTTCCTCGGGTTCATAACGCTGGTCCTGTTCATCTCGCTCGGGCTCGTCGCCTGGCGCAGCGAGGAGTTGAAGAGTCAGCCGGCGCTCGATGCCATAGCGTCGCGGGAGACCGCCTTTCTGCTCAACAACCTGCTGCTCGTAGCGTTTACCTTCACCGTGCTGCTCGGGACCGTCTATCCCCTGCTCGCCGAGGCGATACGCGGCGTGAAGGTCAGCGTTGGCGCGCCCTACTTCAACCGCATGAGCATCCCGATCGCCCTCGGTCTGGTCCTGCTGGCCGGGGTCGGTCCGGCGCTGCCGTGGCGGCGCGGCTCGCCCGACCTGCTGGCCAGGAAGTTCCTGTGGCCGACGCTCGGTGCCCTGGCCTCGGGGATCGTGTTTTGGCTAGTCGGCGTGCGGCATTTCATGACCTGGCTTACCTTGCTCCTCTCGGTTCTGAGCGTGGGCCTGTTGGTCGGTGAATTCTGGCGGCCTGCCCAGGCGCGCCGGCTCGCACACGGCGAGAACCTGGGCCGCGCGTTGCTGAACGTCACGTCCAGGAACCGGCGGCGCTACGGCGGTTACGTCGTCCACCTCGGGATCGTCGTCATGGCGGTCGGTATCGCCCTCTCCTCGACTTACCGCAGGGAGCGAGAGGTGACTTTGGGCATCGGCCAGGCGGTGAGTTATGAGGGCTACACGGCGCGACTCGACTCGCTGTACGCCGGGCGCGAGCCGCACCGCGATTTCGTCGAGGCTGCGCTCAGCGTCGGGAAGGGCGGGGAGCTATCGTCGGTCATGCGGCCGCGCCTCAACTATTACCCGATGTCGCAGCAGCCGATCGGCACGCCAGACGTGCGGACGCGGCCGACGGAGGACCTCTATCTCAGCCTCATGGCTTACGACCGGACCGGGTCGAGCGCAACGGTCAACGTCATCGTGAACCCGATGATCGTCTGGATCTGGATCGGCGGCGCTGTCACTGCGCTGGGCGCGCTGTTCGCCATATCCAGCGTCGGCATTGTCGGGACCGACCGACCGCGGGGTCTCGAGGCGGGCGGGCGTCGAGCGAAACCGATGGAAGCCCCCGTAGGAGGTAGCGACTGATGAGCTGGAAGAAGGTGCTGATTCCCGCCAGCGCGATCCCGATCGTGGCATTGCTCGCCTACGGGTTGACACGCGATCCGAACATCGTCGAGTCACCGCTGCCCGGGCACGCCGCCTTCGAGTTCACATCGCCGACCCTGGACGGTGACACCCTGAGTCTCGCCGATCTCAGGGGTAAGGTCGTCGTCCTCAACTTCTGGGCGTCCTGGTGCATAGCCTGCATCGACGAGCACCAGGTCTTCGTCGAGGCCGAGCGCTACTACGCCGGACAGGATTTCCAGATGCTCGGCGTCGTCTATCAGGATTCGCCTGAGAACGCCCGTCGCTGGATGGCACGCATGGGCGGCAGCTGGCCGAGCGTCATCGACCCGAGCTCGCGCATCGCCATCGACTACGGCGTCTACGGCGTGCCGGAAACATACTTCATCGCCAGGGACGGGCGGATCGCCTTCAAGCAGATCGGGCCGGTGGATGCGCCACTCATGATACACTGGGTCGACACGCTGCTCGCCGAGTCGCCCGGCCTGGAGACGGAGGAGGGCCAGCCGTAATGCGCTTTCTGCTCGTAGCTCCGCTGATTCTAGTCGTCTGTGCACCGGCGCTGGTGGCCGCCGACCACGCGCGGGTGCAGGAGACCGCGGCCGCGATCGCCACACAGGCGGAGGATCCGGAACTGGAAGCACAGGTCCGGCAGCTGGCAGCCAAGCTCCGCTGCCCCACCTGCCGTGCTCTATCGGTCGGGGACTCCCCGTCGGGGATGGCGCAGGAGATGCGCTCGCTGATCCGCGAGCAGTTGCGCGCCGGCAAGACGCCGGACGAGGTGACGGCGTACTTCGTCGAGCGCTACGGCGAGTGGATCCTGCTCGAACCTAAGGCGGAGGGCTTCAACTGGGCGGTCTGGCTGCTGCCGGTCTTCCTGCTGCTCGGCGGTCTGGCGTTCGTGTTCCTGACCGCGCGTCGCTGGGTGCAGCAGGGGCAGGCTCGAGCGGCGGCGATCGTGCAGGAGCGGCGGGAGGAGGAGCCGTAGAGCATGGGGCTGACGGAGTTTCTGCTCGTGGTTGCGGTCGGTGGCGGGATCATCGCGGTCCTGTTCGCGACATTCAGAGGAGCGGCGGGTGACGCCGACTCGCGGGCGGCGGACGCGGGCGACCGACGGGCGAGCGGTGGTGCGCGGGCCGAGCTGGAGGAACGGTACCAGGCGGCAGTGCGCTCGCTGGACGAGATCGAGGCCGACCACGAGGCCGGCAACATCTCCGACGCC
>JASFTY010000160.1:0-8599 GCA_050050535.1 Gemmatimonadales bacterium
GCCACAGGTAGAAGACGCGCCGGACCAGAGTACCGTACGTATCGGTACGTCCGTCGCCGTTCACGTCTCGCGTCAGTAGCCGGGCGACGGAAAGGAAGTCCGCCCAGGTCCAGTCCCGTTCGGGCAGCGGTACGGCCGCCGCTTCGAATAGATCGACGTTGCAGTAGACGACGATCGGGTTGAAGTCTTTGGGAAACGCGTAAAGGCCGCCCGGCCGGCGAAAGATCTGCAGGACCTCTGGATAGTAGGCGCTGGTGTCGACGCCGATCCGATCGAGATACGCCGCGACGTTGACCAGCAGGTCGCGAGCGATGAAGGGCGCCGCGCCGTAGGAACCGTTGTCGAGCAGCGCGACATCCGGCGGTGAGCCGGCGACGATCGATGTGAGGAGTCGTTCTCGGTAGTTCGATGAGATCGACTCGTACTCGATACGGACCTCGGGATGGCGCGCGCGGAAGCTGTCGAGGATGCGTCCCTCTATGGCGCGCTCCTCGGGGCCCGCCCAGGCCATCACGCGGAGGGTCGTCACGTCGCCTGCATCGTGTGAGCAGGCGGAGACGATGGGGATGGCGATGGCGATGGAGATGGAGAGAGGTGTGGTGAGGGGTGAGCGGCCACTACGGGGTGGGGTCATGGGCCGATCCGCTCGCCGGTGTCGTCGCGGAACAGATGGAGCTTGTCCGGCGGGATCGCCACGGCGACGCGCTCGTCCACCGCGACGCGGGTGTCGGCGGCCGCCCGGGCCACGACGCGTGTGCCGCTCTCGGTGAGCAGGTGGATGTACATCTCGCTGCCCACGGGCTCGACCACACGGACGAGGGCGCTGAAGGTGCCGGAATCGCCGATCCTCAGGTCTTCCGGTCGTGCACCCAATGTCGTGGGTCCGGCAGCTGGCACACCGGAGTCCGGTACCGCGAGCTGGAAGTCTTTCCCCTTGAACAGCCAGCCGCGCTCGGAGTGTTCGAGCGCGCCGTCGAAGAAGTTGATCGAGGGCGAGCCGATGAAGCTGGCGACGAACCGGTTGGCCGGGGCACGGTAGACCTCGAGGGGCTGGGCGTATTGCTGCAGCCGTCCGTCGTTCATGATGGCGATGCGCTGTCCCATCGTCATCGCCTCGACCTGGTCGTGAGTGACGTAGAGAATGGTAGCGTTGAGCCGCCGCTGGAGTTGGGAGAGCTCGGCCCGCATCTCCACCCTGAGGCTGGCGTCGAGGTTCGAGAGCGGCTCGTCGAACAGGAAGGCCTGCGGCTGCCGCACGATAGCGCGGCCGACCGCGGTGCGCTGCCGCTGTCCGCCGGAGAGCTGGCCGGGGCGCCGATGCAGCAGCTCGCCGATCCCGAGGATGTCCGCCGCGTCCTTGACCCTGCTCTTGATCTCGCCCTTGGCGTGACCGCGCACCTGCAGACCGAACGCCATGTTGTCGTAGACCGACATGTGGGGATAGAGGGCGTAGTTCTGGAAGACCATGGCGATGTCGCGGTCGCGGGGCGGCACGTCGGTGACCTCGCGGTCGCCGATGAATATGGAGCCGCGGGTCGGCTGCTCGAGGCCGGCGACCAGACGCAGCGCCGTCGTCTTGCCTGAGCCCGAAGGTCCTACCAGCACGACGAACTCACCGTCGGCCACCTCGAGGTTGAGGTCGGCGACGGCGACGGTTTCGTCGAACTCCTTGGTCAGATCGCGGAGACTGACGTGGGCCATGGCTGAAGAATAATCGTCAGGGCTCGCGCACGCAGCGGTAGCTGTGCCGCGGGTTGCCCCACGATTTCGGCTGCGAGCTGAAGGCGCCGTTGTAGCTGACGTAATAGGCGCGGCTCTCGTCGTATTCGTCCGCCGCCCAGTAGTAGATGGGTGCGGCGTCGGGCGCCCAGAGCGGCGTCTCCTTGTCGGGCGTCCTCTCGCAGGCGGCGCGCCCCATCATGGCGTCGCCAATCGTTCCCGGGTAGACGCAGCCCGCGTTTTCGCCGTCGCGCGTGAGCGAGTGCAGGATCTCGAGGACGGTGGGCATGCGCCAGATGTTCTGCGGCTCGTCCATCAGTCGCGAGCCCTCCTCGCTCAGGTAGCGGCAGAGGCCTGTGGTCGCCATGTCGTACAGGCTCGCGTAGCCCTCCTCGTAGCCGGGCTTGTCGCCGAACCCGGCGGGCGGCACGCCCCATAGCGCGAGGCTGTTCCACGACGGGTACCCGCCCCACGGCTGCTTCCAGTTCCAGCCCGGCCCCTCCGGCGCCCAGACGAGCCTGACCCCGCTGCCGACGATCAGGCGCTCGGTTCGAATGCCGTCGTCCTGGCGCGCCAGCACGATGGGAAGCCAATAGACCGACCAGCCGAGGACGACGATGAGCGGTGCGCCGACGGCGAGCAGGTAGCGGATGTTGCGGCGCAGCCACGACTCGGGAGGCGCCCAGCCGGCCTCGCGCCACCGTCGGCGATGGCGCGCCTCGAACAGAAAGAGGACGCCGATGATCACCAGGATGGCGCTCACCGGGAAGAGGGCGAGCAGCTCGCCGACGTCGATGCCCTCGTCGAGTCGCGGGTGCCACCACCAGGCGGTAAAGGCGGCGCCGATCAGGATGATCAGCGAGCCGCCGACCAGCGGCCAGGCCAGCGCCAGCAGGGTGAGCAGCAGGCAGACGGTACCGGGGATCAGGTAAGCGAGCTTTACGTACCAAGGGCCCCACCAGCCCTCATAGTACATCTCGCCGACGCTCCAGAAGGTCCACAACACCGTCACCAGGATCATCAGCGTGGTAGCGATGTAGCCGGGCAACGCTCGCTTCAGCGTCGCGCGATCGAGGCTAGCGGCGGGGAACAGGCCAAGCATGAACCCTCCGGTGCCCGGCGACTGGTGCGAGGCCAACGCGGCGAGGACGGCGAGTATTGCCGAAGAAGAATACGCCGAGCCGCTCCCGTCGGGCAAACGGCTGGACCGGGCGCCTCTTGCGAGAATCTCTTCATGAACGCATATGCAGGCCGTGTCGGCCGATTCGCCAGCTGCGGGACCAGCATCAGACAGGGGGCACCCGAGATAGGCGCTCGGAGTGCGGGAAGGACCATGACCGAGACAGAGATGAAGCACCTGATTGACGCCTATGCGCCGGCAGAGGTCGCGCGCAGGGTGCTCGATGTCGGTGTTGCGAAGGCGCGACTCGCCGTTCCCGACGCTCTGGCGCTGGCGCTGCTCGCGGGAGCGTTCATCGCCATGGGCGCGGCATTCGCCACGCTGGCGGTGACCGAGCCCGGCCTCGGCTACGGGCCGACCCGGGTCCTCGGGGGCGTGGTGTTCTCGCTCGGTCTCATTCTGGTGGTGGTAGCCGGCGCCGAGCTGTTCACCGGCAACAACCTGGTGGCGATGGCGTGGGCCAGCCGCGCGATCACGACGCGGCAGATGATGCGCAACTGGGCGTTGGTCTACGTGGGGAACTTCGTGGGTGCGGTGGGCACGGTGCTTCTGGTGTTCTGGACGCGAACCTGGACGGCAAGCGCCGGGAGCGTCGGGCTGAACGCCGTCCGGATAGCTGCCGCGAAGTGCGATCTCGGGTTCAGCGAAGCGTTCGCGCGAGGCCTTCTATGCAATGCGCTCGTATGCTTGGCAGTATGGCTATGCCAGTCCGGCCGGAGCACCACGGACAAGATCCTCGCGATCGTCTGGCCGATCACTGCCTTCGTAGCGCTGGGATTCGAGCATAGCATCGCCAACATGTACTTCATCCCGTACGGGATCTTGCTGAAGTCACAGCCGGAGATCCTGGCAGCTGCCGCGGACGCCGCCGTCATGACCGACAACCTCACCCTGGCCGGATTCGCGGCCAACCTCATCCCGGTCACGCTCGGCAACATCGTTGGCGGGACGCTCCTGGTTGCCGGAATCTACTGGTTCGTGTATCTGCGACGGCACGTTGTCACAAAGAAAGGCAACTGACTGAGCATGGAGACATTCCGGACGCGGCGTCCGTGGAACGCAGAGTGGCCTGACACACTCGTGGTCGTATGCTCGGACGGGCGATTCCAGGAGGAAGTCGATGAGTTCCTCCAATCGCATCTGGCGATCAGCCACTACGATCGCCTCTATCTGCCCGGAGGCGCCGGCGCACTCGCCGTCGGTGGTGCCGAGATCGCCCGCGCCGGTCAGTTCCGTGACGAGTCTCGGTTTCTGATCGAGGCGCACGGGATCGAGCGGGTCGTTCTGATGTTCCACGGCCCCGCCGAGGATGGTCCAACCGAGGCATTGTGCGGCGATTACCGGCGGCGGCTGCCGACGGCTTCACCCGCGGACATCCGTCGTCAACAGGAGCTGGACGCGGAACAGATCCGGCAGGATCGGTTGGGCGATACGGTTCGCTTGGAGTTCTACAGCTGCGAGGTGACGAGGGACGGGCGCGTGCGCTTCGTTCAGATGTTCGTATAGCCCGGCCCAGCGTCGCAAAGCCAGTCAAGGAGACTCTGCGCCCGCTGCTGACTTCCTGAAGTGCCGCGGACAGGTGCTACGCTTCGTTCTGTCAAGCGGTCAACTCGTGTTCTGTACCGGCTGCTCTGCCGGCGGTCCACACGATGTCGCCTCATTCGCCGCGGAGCTCGACGCAGAGCTCCGCGAGGTCGTCGCGCGTGGCAAGGCGCCGTCGGTTCAGGTGGCTGTCGTTCGCCAGGGTGAGATAGTCTTGTCCCGAGCCTACGGCGCGAACAGCAGTGTCGATCACGCCTACATGAATGCGTCGGTGCAGAAGTCGTTTACCGCGAACGCGGTCCTGCAGCTCGTCGAAAGGGGACTCGTTGATCTGGACGCCGACGTCAGCGAGCACTTACCGTTCGCGGTCCGGCATCCCGACTTCGGCGACACGCCGATTACGGTGCGGATGCTCCTGGCGCATCGTTTCGGGCTCGCTGCCTTTCCGCACCAGTTCGCGTGGGATACGGAGTCTAAGTTCGCGCCACAATACCGGCCGCCATGCCCGGACCACCTGCTGGTCATGTCGCACGAGGAGTTCTTGGCCGCGTCGCTGACGCCCGCGGGCTCGAACTACGATACGCAAGCCTGGGTCTGGGAGCCCGGCCGGGGATATCACTACTCGGTCTCCGCCTATCCGCTGCTGCGCTATCTGGTCGCCCGGGTCTCAGGGCGGAGCATGGTCTCGGCCTGTTCGTCTTCCGCGGCGGCTGGTTCGGGAACGGCGGCTCGGCGCCGGGCTTTCAACGCCTCGCGCGCTTCCATCCAGCCAGGCAAGTCGGCTATGTCATTCTGTCCAACGTCAATGCCATCCTGGGCGGTGGTGCTAACTACGAATCCGCACGCAGCGATGTCTACGACGTTCAGAATGCGCTCGTTTCGATCTTGGATCCGACGTATGTGGTCCGCAGTCGGGCCGGCGAGATCTACCGTTGGAGGCCTGCTGTTGTACTTGATCGCAGTCGGACTCTGGGCTCGCCGGAGAAAGGTGCGGCATCGTAACGCTGAAACTTCGATTGGTGGAGCATCGTAACACCAATCGAAGATGCTGGCGCACGGCCTGGGGCGAATATCGGCCACTCTCGCGCCTGCGGTCCCGGATTCGCCCACTGGCCGAGCCGCCGGCCGCCGCTCATGTTGGTCATAGGCACTCTGAAGTGCGCTCTTGGGAGGATGCAGTATGCGTTTCGCGTTAATTCTCGCAGCCCTCGTCGCAGCCCTTTCCGGCTGCTCCGCGACCTCAGGGGGCGGCGGTGGCGAGCGGCCCAGCAGGGACGTCATCACGGCGGAGGAGATCGCCGAGGCGGGTGCGCTCAACGCCTATGAGGCCGTGGAACGACTCAGGCGACGGTGGCTTGCGCCTCACGGCGCTTCGTTGCTCGAAGAGCCGAGCCAGCAGTTCCCCGTGGTGTTCGTCGACAACCTCGAGTACGGCGAGTTGGACAGCCTGCGTAGCATACGCGTTACGGGGATCCGCGAGATCCGCTTCATCGACGGCCGGGACGCGGTCAGCCGCTACGGGATGGAGTACGGCGCCGGGATTATCATGGTCGTCACCCGCTGAGATAGTGAAGCTGGCTGCCGGCCCCGGGCATCGCAGGAGAGACGGGCGGCTCGAGTGTTCGGAGTCACGAACATAGTAGTCGTGTGAGTCGCCATCACGGACCTCACGCTTATCAGGCGTGGCGTAATCCCCCCAAATCCCGACATCTTGCCGTGATCTCAGGACAGACTGCGCGATTTTGCCGTGATCAATCGACGTGAATGCCGCGATGTATCCGCGTTGAGACGATGAGTCATAGAGCGGATCGACGGTCGATCTGCGGCCATGCGATCCCGGCGCGTCAGCTTATATTCCGAGCAAGTAGCGCAGAAGCCGGTCCAACCTGGCGAAACCACAGGGAGACGCAATGTTGGAGAACTTCAAGGAGCGGGCGATAGAGGCCGAGCTGTTGCGGCGATCGGGTGATCTGGGACAGGCAGAGGAGAGCTACCGCGCTCTGATCGCCTGGCTGGAAGATGCTGATCGCGACGATCTGGCTGGCATGCTGTACATCACCCTGGGCCAGATCGCGGAAGAGGCGGGGCGTTTCTCGGACGCCGTCGCTTACTATGAACGGGCCATATCGACCCTGGAAGGCCTGGATGTAATGGACGATGAAGATGGGCTTCAGTGCGCTCATGCTCACTACAATATCGCTCGGATATTGTCATCAATGGGTGATGACCGGTTCGGGTCACACGTGCAACAGGCGATCGAGCGGTATCGGTCAAATCCGCTCGCATCGGAGACTGACATCAGGGATGCAGAGCAGCTGGCTGGGGCACAGACCGCGGAATCGCCTCAAGGGGCCTTTCGAGAACGGTTCACCAGCGACGAGTGGGTCCTGGTCTGCCGTGTCCCCTTCGACGCGTGGGCGTGGTTCGCGCTAGCCGGCGGGGAGGCCGAGAAAGCCGAGCTTGGCAAGCTACGTAAGATGCTCGACCCCGCACCCCTGGAGGACCCCCTGCACCGTGAGATGGCGCTCGACTATGCAGCCGGAGGGACGGCTCGGATTGGCGAAGAGCTGAAGGCCATCGTCGACACAACGGACTTCGAGGCACGAAGTCGCCGGACCAAATCCATCCTCCAGGACAAGCTCACCAAGCAGGAGTACCAGAGCTTTTTCAAGAGCGTGTGCATGAGCGCTGTGGAAATGGCCGGCGCGTCAAGGGGCTGGAAGGAAGAGCTGGCTACGTTCGCGGATTTCTGGGATTTCGATCCGTCCTTCGCCTAGTGAAGGCATGGCATAGCGGCACTCCACCGATGCCGGGTGTCACGCGCGGGCGACGGCCGAGCGCCTCTGCCTTCTCATGACTGCCCGGTATCATCGACACCGTCCGGCGAGACGGCCCGGCTACCGTCACGTGAGCGGTCGGATCACGAAGGCGTTGATGCGCAGCCGCCTCCCACAACCGTGTTGCGGGCAGGAAGTGTCAGTGCTCAGTCGGTCAGGATCGATAGGATACGACTCGCGGCAGCCGGGGCAGCACACCACTAGCCCGTCCTCATGGTCGGCAGCGGTGACCGCCAGCGGGCCGTAACGGAGTCCGACCAGGTGGGCGAAGTGCACCTCCCCGCCGATGTCACCGCAAAAAACCATCGGTGCGGAAGGATGTAGTGCCACGCCCGTTAGGGGTCCGGGCAGGGCGAGCGTAGCGAGTTCGGCGCCGGTAGCGACATCCCACACCTTCAACATCTTGTCCCAGCCGGCGGAGGCGATCCAGCTGCCGTCCGGGCTCACCGCACACCCGAGTACATCGTCTGTGTGGCCGGTGAGTGTGGCCCGCTCAGTGCCGGTGGCCACATCCCAGATCTTCAACGTGTCGTCCAGGCTGGCGGAGACGACCCAGGTGCCGTCGGGGCTCACCGCACACCCGTACACCACGTCGGTGTGGCCGATGAGGGTGGCCCGTTTCCTGCCAGTGGCCACATCCCACAGTTTCAACGTCTTGTCCGCGCTGGCGGAGACGATCCAGGTGCCATCCGGGCTCACCATACAAGCTGTTACCGCCCTGGTGTGGCCAGTGAGGGTGACCCGTTCCACACCGGTGGCCACATCCCAGATCTTCAAGGTCTCGCCGGCGCTGGCGGAGACGATCCAGGTGCCGTCCGGGCTCAGCGCACACCCCCTCACCGGGCTGCTGTGGCCGGTGAGGGTAGCGCGCATGTTGCCGGTCTCCACATCCCAGATCTTCAGCGTCTCGTCGTCGCTGGCGGAGACGATCCAGGCGCCATCCGGGCTCACCACACAATCTTTTACCGCCTTGGTGTGGCCGGTGAGGGTAGCCCGCTCGTTGCCGGTCTCCGCATCCCGGATCTTCAGCGTTTCGTCGTCGCTGGCGGAAACGATCCAGGTGCCATCCGGACTCACGACAAGAGCTGTCACCGTCTTGGTGTGGCCGGTGAAGGTGTCGCCGTCAGCACGGGTGGCGGCGTCCCAGATCTTCAGCGTCTCGTCGGCGCTGGCGGAGACGATCCAAGTAGCGTCAGGACTGACCGCGCACCCCTTTACCCAGCCGGTGTGGCCGGTGAGGGGGGCGCGTTCAACACCGGTAACGGCGTCCCAGATCCTCAACGTGTTGTCCAGGCCGGCGGAGACGATCCAGGAGCCGTCC
>JASFTY010000161.1:0-8491 GCA_050050535.1 Gemmatimonadales bacterium
CTGCGGATAGTCGTCACCGTGGGCTGCGATGCGATGTCGTAGTCCCAGAGGTCGTGGTGGACAACCTGGAAGTGCCAGACAACCTCACCGGTCGAGGCCCGGAGAGCGACCACGGAGTTGGCGAACATGTTGTTGCCGAGACGCTCGCCGCCGTAGAAGTCGGGTGCCGCGCTCCCGGTCGGGACGAACACGAGGTCGCGTTGCGGATCCGATGCGAGCGGAGCCCAGGCGTTTCCTGCCCCGACGCGTCGCGCCTGCTCCGGCTGCCAGGCGTTCCAGCCCGGCCGGTCCGGGGCGCGGGGCACCGGTTGAAAGGTCCAGCGCAGCTCGCCGCTGCGCGCATCGAAACCACGGACGTCTCCGTTCTCGACCTCGACGCGCCGGTTGTCCCCCTGCGCCGACCCGACGACCACGACGTCGCCCACCGCCACCGGTGGGGACGTCACCTCGTACTCGCCGATCTCGACCTCGCCGACACCCACCTTCAGATCGACCTCGCCGTGATCACCGAATCCCTGGCAGGGCCGGCCGCTTCGCGCGTCGAGCGCGAGCAACCGAGCGTCGAGGGTGGCGAAGAAGATCCTTCTCTGGCAGGGCTCACCCTCACGCTCTCCGGGGTCAACCCACGCTTCCACCCCGCGAGACACCAAGCTCTCGGAGTAGCCAGCATCGAGATCGATTCGCGGGTCGTAGCTCCAACGCTCGGCGCCCGTCTCCGGATCGAGAGCGATAACGCGGCTGAAGGGTGTGCTGACGTAGAGCGTTCCGTCAAAGAGGATGGGCGTCGCCTCGAAGGAACTCCTGCGGCTGTAGCGACTGCCGTCAGACACGTCGCCCGTCCGGTGGACCCATGCCACCTCGAGATGCTCGACGTTGTCCTTGGTGATCTGAGTCAGCGGCGAGTAGCGGGTGCCGTTGGCGTCGCCACCGTATGCCGGCCAACCCGCCAGCGGTCCGCGCATGGAGAGACCGATATCCAGCCCTCTCACAGCGGCCCGCGCCAACAAGATGGCGGCGACGAGCGCCATGAATGCAGCGAGCCACTTCAAGTAGTGGACGACCGTGCCGCGTTCGACACGCAATAGATGGCGCATGGCCTCCCCCTCGACCGGCTTGACGCAAGGGCCCCCGATCGGTCTCTGTCTGTGACAACAAGACCCTAGCGGGCGGGGCCGTCTCCGGCAAGATAGGAGGCCGGAGAGCGGATCCGGGCCGCGGCTCCCCTGCTTCGCTTCGTTTCCCAACCGAGGCCGACCGGGTTAGATTTCCGCGTTCGAGGCCCCTGCCGTACCCGTTCCCGTCGCCACGCAGGACCAGATCAGGAGCAGTCCATGCCAGCTACCCGCTATGTCTTCCCGTTCGAAGAAGGGGACGCCAACGACAAGCAGCTACTCGGAGGAAAGGGCGCCGGCTTGGCCAGCATGACCCAAATGGGGCTGCCGGTCCCGCCCGGCTTCACGGTCACCACCGAGGCGTGCCGACAGTACTATGCCGCGGGCCAACGGTTCCCCGAGGGCCTTCTCACAGAAGTACACACCGCGATGGAGCAGCTGGAGGCGAAGACCGGCAAGCGCTTCGGGAGTGCGGAGAATCAGCTGTTCCTGTCGGTGCGCTCGGGTGCCGCCCTGTCGATGCCGGGCATGATGGACACGATTCTCAATCTCGGGATGAACGACGACGTGGTAGAGGCGTTCGCGCAGGCCGTGGACAACCCGCGCTTTGCCTACGATGCGTATCGGCGACTGATCCAGGGCTTCGGCGAGATCGCGATGGGAGCCGAAGAGAAGCGCTTCGCGCAGATCCTGGAGACGGCCAAGAAAACGCAAGGTGCGAACTACGACCACGAGCTCAGCGTCGAGTCTCTCGAGGCAGTCTGCGACGCGTACAAGAAGGTCATCGCGGATGATCTGGGAGTCGAGTTCCCGCAAGATCCGATGAAGCAGCTCGAGATGGCTATCGAGGCCGTCTTCGGCTCGTGGATGGGCAGGCGCGCCGTGGACTATCGTCGCGAGTTCAAGATCACGCCGGCGATGGCCAACGGCACGGCCGTAAACGTGCAGACGATGGTGTTCGGCAACATGGGGCACGACTGTGCCACCGGCGTCGCCTTCACGCGAGACCCGGGGACCGGTGAGAACGTGCTCTACGGCGAGTACCTCACGAACGCACAAGGCGAGGACGTGGTAGCCGGGATTCGGACCCCCAAGCCGATCGCCGAGCTGCAGAGCGAGATGCCAGAGAACTGGGATGACCTCCAGAAGGTCAGGCACACGCTGGAAGAGCGCTATCACGAGGTCCAGGACTTCGAGTTCACGATCGAGCGTGGCAAGTTCTACATGCTGCAGACGCGGAATGGCAAGATGAACGCCACCGCGTTCGTGAGGACCTCTCGGGAGATGGCGGAAGAGGGATTGCTCACGAGGGAGGAGGCACTGCTGCGGATCAGTCCCGCCCATCTCGAGCAATTGCTGCACCGCCGCATCGATCCCGGCGTCGTCGCCTCACCGATCACCTCCGGCCTGCCCGCTTCGCCCGGCGCCGCCTCCGGTTCGGTCGTCTTCGAGGCCGACGACGCCGAGGCACGCGGCCGCACGGGCGAGTCGGTCATCCTGGTCCGCGAAGAGACGAAGCCCGATGACATCCACGGCTTCTTCCAGGCGAAGGGTATCCTGACGAGCCGCGGCGGCAAGACCTCGCACGCCGCAGTAGTCGCCAGAGGCATGGGCAAACCGTGCGTGGTCGGAGCCGAGGATATCCTGATCGACGATCGCGAGAAGGTCGCGGTGATCAAGGGCGAACGGATCCGCGAAGGCGATGTGCTGACGATCGACGGCGGGACCGGGGCCGTCTATGTCGGTGAGATCCCGACGGTCGAGCCCGAGTTCGGCCCCGAGATGAAGACCCTGCTGGAGTGGGCGGACGAAACTCGCAGGCTCGGCATTCGCGCCAACGCCGACACGCCCGAGGATGCGGCCAAAGCACGTGAGATGGGTGCCGAAGGAATCGGGCTCTGCCGTACCGAACGCATGTTCAACGCGGCGGACCGCCTGCCCATCGTACGCGACATGATCCTCGCCCGCAGCGAGGACGAGCGTCGCCAGGCGATCGAGAAACTGCGGCCCATGCAGAAGGCCGACTTCAAGGGGATCTTCAAGGCGATGGAGGGGCTGCCGGTCACGATTCGCCTCCTCGACCCGCCGCTGCACGAGTTCCTCCCGTCCATCGAATCGCTCCTCCTCCGGCTCGGTAGTCTCAAGCGCGTACGTGATCGCATCGCGCGTGGCGAGACAGGCCCCGAGTCCATCGCGCCGATCGTCGAACCGTCCCTTAGAGAGAGCCTCCCGCCCCTCGACCGGCTGGGCCAGGCACCTCCCGAAGCGGAAGGCAAGCTGGTGATTGACGAGCTGATCGAGCAAGAGGAGGCGATTCTGCAGAAGGTGCGTGATATCACCGAGGTGAACCCGATGCTGGGGCACCGCGGCGTCCGGCTGGGCATCACGGTGCCCGAGCTCTATTCGATGCAGATCGGGGCCATCCTCGAGGCGGTTGCCGAGCTGACCAAGGAGAAGGTCGACGCCGTTTGCGAGATCATGGTGCCTCAGGTGACCGAGCCGCAGGAGCTGGCCCGGGTCAACGAGTTGGTGAAGGACGTCAGGACGGGCGTGGAGACCGAGTATAGCGTGCAGCTCGATTTCAAGTTCGGGACCATGATCGAAGCGGTGAGAGCCTGCATTCGGGCCCGATCCATCGCCGAGATCACAGAGTTCTTCTCCTTCGGAACGAACGACCTGACTCAGGCCACCTTCTCGTTCTCGCGCGAGGACGCGGAGCAGAAGTTCTTGCCGGCCTATGTCGAGATGGGTGTCCTAGACGAGAATCCGTTCGAGTCGCTCGACATCGATGGCGTCGGGCGCCTGATGAAGCTGGCGGTCGAGTCGGGTCGCGCGGTCAAGCCCGACCTCAAGGTCGGTATATGCGGCGAGCACGGAGGCCACCCGCGCAGCATCGAGTTCTGTCACACGTTGGGACTCGATTACGTCAGCTGCTCCGCCTTCCGCGTGCCGATCGCCAGGCTGGCGGCGGCCCAGGCGAAGTTGCGCGAGGAGAGGCGAAGCCGGGAAGAACTCGAGCACCCGGATTATCCGTTCAATGTTCTGTAACAGTGGGAATCGGGGATTCGGGGAGCTGGGGAGGAAGCGAGATAAGAGCAAGTGAGCATCCGAGCGAATGCTCACTTGCTCCTACTTCCCTACCTCCCCTTCCTCCTCAGTTCCCCTAAAACAGCTTCCCGGCGAGTGACGGTTCCTTGTCGGTCCGGGTGGCGACCTTGATGAAAGTCGCGATTCGCACCGTGCCTGTGCTGTGAAGCGTCTCGTGAATCCGCTGCACGGCCTTGAAAATCTCGCTCAGCTCACCTTCCAAATTCGTCCCGTTCGAATGGAGCTGTGCGTTGAGCTGCGCCTCCTCCAGTATCCGGTGCGCCCGCTTCACCTCATCCCGCACCGACACACCCGCGCCGATTGGAATGACCTGTACCTCGGCTGTCGCCTTCATCGCGACCTCCTCTCTTTGTCGTCTCTAGCATAGGGGCTGCCGGCAAGGCCCGAAAGCGGGCATTTCGGGCGATTCGCGCCGGTCCGCAGCAAGGGCTAATTTGGTGGACCGCCGCCTGCAGCGGCGAGGCCAAGGATCGCATCCTCGCCCACAGTGCGGCGGCCCCACCATCTCAGCTTGAAGGCGAGCCATGGAGCCACGCGACTATGCTGTCGAGGAGACGCTTCGCGACGGAACGCAGCTCCGCATCCGCGCGATTCGGCCTGACGACAAGCAGGCCCTCGTCGACCTCTTCGGGCGCCTGAGCCCGCAGACCGTTTACTATCGCTTTCACGGCGTGAAGAAGAGTCTCAGCCCTGGGGAGCTGGTCTATCTCACCGAGCTCGACTTCCACCGTCAGGCCGCACTGGTCGCCGTCCTCGAGATAGACGCGCAGGAACGGATCGTCGGCGTCGGGCGCTACGCCAGCGCGCCCGGGTCACCAGAACACCGGGCGGAGGTAGCTCTTACGGTCGAGGACGCGCACCAGGGCCGCGGGATCGGCTCCCTGCTGCTCAAGCATCTCATGTGTGTGGCGCGCGCCGAGGGGATCACCGAGCTCGACGCCCACGTGCTGGCGGAGAACCAGGGCATGCTTCACATGTTCGAGCGGACCGGACTCGTCATCCGCAGGAGCGCGGCCGCCGGAGCCTGCCATCTGGTCATGACGACAGAGGCGAGGCCCTCTGCCTTTCCGCCCGCTCGCCCTCCCCAGCGTTCGCAGGAGCCGCGCTAGCGCGCGGGACCCGGAAGAACGCCGACCCGGATGCGGGAGGTGTGGGTACCGGAACGATAGACCCGCTGCGTCGCTTTCACGAAGTCGTCCTCGTCGGCCTCGAAGATGTTGTCCACGTAGCTCTGCGGATTGCGGTCGACGAGCGGGAACCAGGTGCTCTGGATCTGCACCATGATCCGATGACCCGGTTGAAAGGTATGCAGCACATCCTGCAACGGCAGCACCACGTGCGTCGGCTGATTGGGAGCAAACGGCTCGGGGTGCTCATAGCTGTTGCGGAAGCGCCCACGGATCACCTCGCTCCGTACCATCATCTGATAGCCGCCCATGCGCACACCGCGCGGCAGGCCACGATGGTCCGCGAAATCAGGCGGGAAGACGTCGATCAACTTCACGATCCAATCGGATGCCGTCCCGGATGTACAGACCCAAAGGTCGGCCACGACTGGACCGGCCAGGGTCACGGCCTCCTCCAGAACGGCGGTCCGGTAGGCTAGCACGTCCGGCCGCCGGTCCGCGAAGCGCTGATCGTCGGTCATGTACTCCCGCGTCATCCCGATGGCTATGTCCTGCGTGTAGGGGACCGGCTCGGCCGGGTCGCTGACGTACTCGTCCCACTGTGCGGCCGCCCCCGCCGGCGCCTCGAACGACAAGCTACCTTCCGGGCCGAGGAACAGGTCCCGCTCGCGGAGATCCACAGGAGGCCAATCGTCGAAAGTCCGCCACCGGTTCACACCCGTTTCGAACACGTAGGCCTCGGGCAATTCCGGTCGCCCTTCACCTTTCAGGAAGTACTCGAAGAAAGGGAACTCGATGTTCTCGCGATAGTACACGGCCGTGGGCGAGCCAAATCGGATGTTGCCCAGCGATTCGCCGTCGCTGCGCGCCCAGCCGCCGTGAGGCCAGGGACCCATCACCAGGATGTTGAACCCCTCGGGGTTCCGCTCTTCGATTGACCGGTAAATGTTGAGTGGCCCGTAAAGATCCTCAGCGTCAAACCAACCGCCAACGGTCATCACCGCGGGCGCCACGTTCTTCAGGTGTGGGATGATGTTCCGTGACTGCCAGAACTCGTCGTAGTTGGGATGCCTTGCCGTCTCGGTCCAGAACGCGATCCGGCCGTGAAAGTAGTTGTCCTCCGCAGACTTCAGCGGCCCGAGGTCGAGGAACCACTGATAGCCGTCCGGCGAGCCGTGATCGAAGCGCTCCCCCCAGTGCGTCGTCGGCCCCGGCCGCGGCTGTCCGAACACCGCCAGGAAATTGAAGGCGTGAGGCAGGAAGAATGCCCCATGATGGTGGAAGTCGTCGTACCACCAATCGGCGATCGGGGCCTGCGGTGAGACCGCCGTCAGCGCGGGGTGCGCATCGATCATGCTGGCAGCCGCGTAGAATCCGGGGTACGAGATCCCCCACATCCCGACCTTGCCGTTGTTGTTGGGGATGTTCTCTAGCAGCCACTCTATCGTGTCGTACGCGTCAGAGCTCTCGTCAATGTCGCGTTCCGACCGCTTCTCGGCGACATGAGGAGTCATGTTCACGAACTCGCCTTCCGACATGAAACGACCACGCACGTCTTGATAGACGAAGATGTAACCTGCTCGCATGAAGTGCTCGCTCGGTCCCAGCGTGCCGGGATACTCGTTCTCACCGTACGGCGACACGCTGTACGGCGTCCTGCGCATCAGGATGGGATAGGCCTCGGATGTGTCCTTCGGCACGTAGACCGAGGTGAAGAGGTGCACCCCATCGCGCATGGGGATGCGATGCTCGTACTTCGTATAGTGCTCGCGGAGGTACGCGGCCTGACCGCCCCGTTGGGCGGGGCTCTCCTGACAAGCCGCCGCTGCCAAGCCGAGAACGATGACCAGGCCGGAGCTGCGAACCGGCGAGCGGAAACGGCGCGGCCGTGTATTCATCTGGTGCATTCTCCCCTGCGGCGCGCTGGCCCTGTACCACCGCCCCGCACATCAGTGTCTAATGCAACGGTTGTATCGCTCGGGGACTTTGACAATCTGCAGAGGCGAGGAATCGGCGGGCAAGAGATATAGCCGCTCCGATATCCGATGGGTGGAAGCGTCAGTCGGCGCGCATCGCGCCGCTCCTTCCGCGTCGGTAGTTTAGAGCAGAGCTATGTTCGACTTCACGATACTGGGGATCGGCCATTTCGTTTTGGCGGTCGTACTGACCCTCGACGTCCTGCTGACGAAGCGGCGGCCGGTGTCGGCTGTGCTCTGGTTGGCCGTGGTCTGGGCGTTTCCGTACGGTGGGGCGCTGGCGTATCTGAGCGTCGGCGTCGACCGGGTGCGACGCGGTGCCGCGGCACGAGATGCCTCGAAGGCACTCGTCGCCCAGCGTGCGGCCTGGCACCCGACGTTCGAGCGTCTCGCGGTGGATTACGCGCACCCCGACCCGGAGGAGGCTCACAGATATCCTGCGCAATACATCTTTCGTGCCACCGACCCGGCGGTGCGGGCGAACCGTGTACTAAGGGGCAACCGCGCTGAGTTGCTGGTCGACGGCGACGAGTTCTACCCTGCCCTGTTCGATGGTATCGCGGACGCCGAGTCTTCGATCCACCTGCAGACCTTCATATTCGGGCGCGACAGCACGGGTCGGGCGGTTCTCGACCGTTTGGCGGCACGTGCCAGCGAGGGGATCGAATGCCGAGTGCTTTACGATCGCTTCGGTTCGACACACGCCTACCTCTCCCGCTTTTTTGAGAGCGCACGGGCGGCCGGAGTGCGGGTCTGCTCGATCACGCAAGCCAATCCGCTGAAGGGCCGCTTCCAGATAAACCTCCGCAACCATCGCAAGATCGCAGTGATCGATGGTAGGGTCGGATTCGTCGGAGGCATCAACATCCACAACGAGAACCTCAGGGGCCACACGAGGGGAAACCCGATTCGCGACTACCACGTCAAGCTGCAGGGCCCCGCGGTCTCCGATCTGCAGTTTCAGTTCGTCGAGGACTGGCACTTCGCTTCCAACGAACCGCCCGAGCATTTCCTCGAGCCGAAGTACTTCCCTGACCTCGAGCCGGCGGGTGATGCGCTGGCCCAAATCGTACCGGGCGGACCGGAGCTGCAGGGTCACGGACTTGCCGACGCCTTCTTCGGCGCCATAGTCGCCGCCGAGCGATCGATCACCATCGTTACACCGTAC
>JASFTY010000162.1:0-8447 GCA_050050535.1 Gemmatimonadales bacterium
GTCGGCGACAAAATCGGCTCGCGAATAGCAGAGGTACTTCTTATGAATGCCGCGCCGCCGGAGAATCGCGGCGAGCTCGGTGAGCCGTCGGCGGTTGGCGAGGAAGATGTCGTCAACGATGTAGACGTCTTCCGCCTCGATCGTGGCGAGCTCGTCCGCTATCGATTGCGGGCTTCGCGAGTAAGCGACGCCGTCGGTGATCCGCCACGTGTAGCAGAAGTTACAGCGGTACCAGCAACCCCACGTTGTCTTCATCGTCGCCACCGGCTGATGGAACAGGTAGTAGTAGCGGTGGCTCAGATGAGCAACGAGATCGCGTCGCGGGAGCGGCAGCTGGTCAGGGTCGGACATATACCTGCGCTCACCGGTGCGTACGACGCGGGCGCCGCCGTCGGGGAGCGCCAGGCCCGGGATCTCTTCCAGCGGTCTGCCGCCGGCGAAGGCCTCCATGAGCTGGGGCATGACCGTCGTGCCGTCGCCGCGCACGATGCAGTCGATCGCCGGGTCGGCGAAGTCCTCGGGCGCCTGCGACGCCTGAACGCCACCGACCACGGTCCAGCACTCGCGATTCCACATCTTGACGGCGCGGCAGATCTTCTTCACTTCGTTGACGCCTGTGATGTAGCAGCTGGTGCCGACGACATCGGGTGCGAATCCTCGCAGAGCGGCCTGCAGATCGCGCTCGAGAATCATGTCGAAGATCTTGACCTCGTGGCGGTCGAGGCCGGCCGCGGCGTACTCGAGCTCGAGCGGCTCGCATATCATGATGTGCTTGAGGCCAATCGCGTGTGGCGGGACTGGGGGACGGACAAGGAGTACGCGCATGTCGGCTCCTCGGAGAGCGCTAGACGATCCCCGGATTGATCCGCTGCCGGATATGGCGTCGGTACTGTAGATTGACCGCGAGTACGACGCCGCGCATGTAGGCGCCCAGCGAGGCTCGGTTGCGACCGATGCGCCGCACGATGGCCGGCCAGGAGAAGAGCCGCTCGTAGAGTTTCCAGTACCCCTGCTGAAGCTCGGCCGGCGCCAGGAGTCGCGGGCGGAAGACGACTTGCGCGCCTGTGTAGCGACCGAACTCGTCGCTCAGAATCCTGCCCTCGTGCTTCAGTTCGTCGTAGAGCGGCGTGCCGGGCACCGGCGTGATGATGTGCACGCGCGGCACCGAGATCGCGTTGTCGATGATGAAATCGTACGTACGTTGGAAGACCGAACGATCGTCCGCGTCCAGGCCTATCATCATCTCGGTGGAGACGTCGATCCCGTGGCTGCGGATCGTCCGCACCGCATCAGGGTAGCGCTCCGGTCGGTTCCATGCCTTGTCTATCGTGCGCAGGCTGCTGAGATTGGTGGATTCGATGCCGAAGGACAGGACCCGGCAGCCGCTCGTGTAGGCCAGCTCGAGCATGTCCGGGCGGTCGGCGATGTGGAGACTGCACTGGCTCATCCACACGATCTTCTCCGGGATCAGCGCCTCCCAGAGGGCCGTGCAGTAGTCCCAATCCACTGCGATGTTGTCGTCGATGAAAGCTATGTGCCGGGTGCCGAAACGCCTGGCGACTCGCACGTCGCGGACCACCTGGTCCACCGGCCGCTTGCGGTAGCACCCGTTGAAGAAAGCGGTGACCGAGCAGAACGAGCAGGTGTACGGACAACCGCGGGTCGCCTGCACGGGGCGCCAGAGGCCGATCTTCCAGCGATTGAGGAGATCGTAGCGCGGGACCGGCAAGGTATCGATCGGCGGAGGCACCGTCGTGCGGTAGATCTGCTGGAGGCGGCCCGCTTCGAAATCCTCGAGCAGCTTGGGCCACAGTTCCTCCGCCTCGCCGATCACGACGGCGTCGGCGTGGCGCAGCGACAACTCCGGATCGCTGAGGCTGGCCGCTATGCCGCCGATCACTACGCTCGTGCCTCTGCGCTTGAACTCGTCGGCGATCTGCCACGCCCTGACTATGCCGGAGCCCATCCCGGTCAGGCCGACGAGGTCCCAGTCCTCGTCGTAGGGGATGTCGCCTACGGTCTCGTTGACCAGCTTGAGGCGGACGTGGGGCGGCGTGACGGCGGCAAGCGCGGGAAGGGTCAGACCCGGCAGGTGGGTCCTCCGCTGCTTGATCGGGCGGCCGTCGCTGTCCAGTGCGGTCGGGCTAATCAGTAGGACGTTCACGGAGGATGCCTTCCTAGCAGACCAATCGACAGCTCGCCGTGTTGCCTGTCAACCGAGGATGCGGGCGCCCGGTCAAGCGAAAGTCAAGAGCGATGAGAGAAAGCAAAGCGCCGGCGCGGCTCAGGTTCTGAGCGTTCTCCCGATCGCGTGCCGACTGGACCTCGGTGTGTAGCTGCTGCCCGCTATCCAGAGAGCCATGTTACAGGTCTTATCGAGCACGGTGCGCGTGAGCAACATGGCCGCGACGGCCGCTTCCAGCATCCCGGGGACGACCGGCGTGCCGAGTATCGCGCCAATGCCGACGAGATCTCGGGCTGGGAGGAACGGCAGACGGCTGACGATGGTTATCACGACCAGCATCGTCACCCACAGGCTGAGCGGAGCCTCGGGTACGACAACCCACCACTGCAAGATCTGCAGCACGTACACCAGCAGCACGAACCGTCCCAGGTGGACCGCGAAGAGGGCCAGCACAGTGCGAAGCCTCAGCGTGAAGAGCGTCCGCCGGAACCTGACGCCCAGCGCTACCACAGAGGCGGCTACGACGATGGCCGCGATCGAGTACAGAGGGTCGCGCTCTGCGACGAGTTTGGCCAGCAGGATCTGCCCAGTGAACAGGACGAGCAGGACGACTGAGGTCCACGCGGCCAGTGACGAGGCGATGAGGTTGTCCTTGAGCGTTCCAGCGATCTGTCGGTCGGGGAGCGGCAGACGGCGCCGTGCCCAGGCAAAGAAGTAGGCTTCCCCCAGTAGGGTGACGACATCCTGGTTCAGGGTACGCTTGTGCAGGAGAGGAAAGAGGCTCTGCCGCGGCGGCAGCCTCCATACCACCCGATAGACCAGCGCCTCGACGATTGGCAGCTGAACGTACAGACCGAGCCACGCTACGTAGAACCAGGGTGTTCGCGGCCGGGAGGCCCAGACCTCCTGCCAGCCGATGCCGAAGAGCTCGTAGGCCAGCCAGATCACGACGCAGAGTGTGAACGCCGCACGTCCCACCCTCATCCAGACGCGGCCTTTGCGGGTTGCGGCGACCGTCTGTGCCCGGGACGACAGCTCGCTCAGGCTCTTCGGCGAGCGAGGTATGGCTTCGACTGCGGTTCTCATACTCTTTTGCAGGCGTCGGCGGCTTCCGACAGACCGTCTGCGACGTCGCGCTCTGGGCTTACCGCTAGCAGCTTCGTCTGGGCACTGAACCGCTTGCGGGCCCGGCGCAGGTAAGCCAAGCAGGTGCCCGCCGGAAGAATCGTCACGGCCGGCGCCTCGAGAACCCGGGGCTCGCGGCGGATTCGGTAGTGCCGGTTGTGCTCTTGCAGGTAGCGATCGAACGCGGCGGCGAAGGCACCCGCGTCTTCGGGTGGGGCCTCGAACTCGATCAGCCACTCGTGCTGTGGAATCGAGCCGGTCGGCGGCGCGTACGTGACATGGAAGTGTAGACAGTGCGCACCGGTGAGGCGGCCGGCGGCGGCCAGAGCCTGCTCGACCTCGTCGGCGTGCAGGGCCTCACCGTAGTCGTCGAGTATCGCAACCGTGCGCCCGACCACCTGAAGGCGCGGCGGTGCCGTCGAGGTGAAGCGGACGACGTCCCCGACACCGTACCCCCAGAGTCCGCTGCAGGTGGAGACGAACAGGGCGTAATCGACACCGGGCTCGACATCGGCAAGCGTGTAGCGCCTCGGTCGATCCCAGTCCAGGTGCTCCAGCCGCACGAACTCGTAGAAGACGCCGCTATCGACGTGCAGCAGCAGGTCGGACGCGTCCACATCGTCCTGGAATGCGAAAAACCCTTCCGAAGCCGAGTACGACTCGATGAAGTCGACGTCGTCACCCAGGTACTCCTCCAGGATGGGCCGATAGGACCGCAGGGCGACCCCGCCCGAGAAGAAGACCTGTAGCCGGGGCCAGGCGTCGAGGACCCGCGCCGGACCTCTGGCCGCGTGCTCCGCTGGACGAGCCAGCAGGATATCGAACAGCAGCGGCGCCCAACTGGGCACCATCACGATGGCGCGGATATCCTGACCGGCGGTGAGGGCTGCTATCTGCTGCAACTTCGACTCCCAGTCCTCCAGGAGCATCAGCTGCCGCGGTACGGCCTGTAAATGCCGAGCGAGCAGCGCGGGCATCGCTCGGGCCATCAACCCGCTGACTTCGCCAACGAAGACACCCGGCCGCTCGGGATCCTCCGAGACGCCTCCCGGGATGCTGAGAATTTTCCCTCCCAAGTAGGCGAGTCCGCGGCCACGGCTCGCGTACTGCAGGCCGGGCGTCAGGCTGCTGCGCGCCAGGGCGCGAAGCATCTCCCGGCTCACCGGTATCAGCTCGCCGGCCGAGACGGTACCGCCGGAGATCCCGAAGTGACGCGTGCGGCCGGGCCACAGCACGTCCGCTTCGCCGGCACGCACCCGGGTCACGTACGTTCGGAAGTCCTCATAGCAAGAGAGGGGCACCCGCTCCTGGAAGGCCGGTAGCAGATCGTCATAGTTGAGAGCGCGGGCGAAGCCGTGCTCCCGACCCCAGGATGTGAGGGCGGCTTGACTCAGCAACTTCCTCAACAGCAGCTGCTGTGTGCGGACTGGATCGCGCAGCCCGCGCCGCAAGCGACCCAGCGGGGTTACGGACGACCCGACGATCCAGTCGAGTGCCGGACTGCCCACGATCACCCTCCCGGCCGCCGCCGCCGTTGCGGAGCGAGTCTCAGGATTACCGGTCGTTCACGGTCTGCCGCCGTTCGCGCCTGGCCGGTTGCGGGCTCCCGACTCGAGAGGATCGGCAGCCCACGCGGGTGTCTTCGTCCGTTCAAGAACACTCCGACGAGAGTGGGGCGAACAGCCAAGTCGTAGGTCCCCCAGCAAACCGCTACGACGATGCTCAGGAGTACGAGGCACTTGACGCTCGCCGGCCAGGGCAGATGCCCCAGCAGGCCGGATCCCCACGCAACCATGGGCAGATGAACCAGGTAGAACCAGTACGAGGCGTCCGCCAGGTAGCGTCGAAACGGACTTGGCCCGGCCAGGTAGCGCAGAAAGAGACCCGTCAGCCCGAAGACGAGCAGCCAAATCATCACTGCCAGGCTGAGGATGGCGACGGTGTGCGCGAGCCTGTCGGGTTGTTCTGCCAGGCGGACGACCGCCAGGCCATGGAGCGGAAAGAGGATGGAGCCGGCCAAGGTGCGGCCCCAAGCGTGCTCGCTCAGGCTCGGCAGCTGCTCGCGCCGAACGTAGAGCAACCAGCCGAAGGCAAAGAAGATCGCGTCGGCAGTCAGTGTAGCGAACGGTCGCTGGAACGTCCCCGGAGTCTCAAGGATACCGGATCGCATGGGCGCCAGCGTCAGCGCGGTGGGCACGGCCAGGACGAGCGGAACGTACCAGCGCTGCAAGAGCCAGGCGAATCCATCGGCGAGACGGCGTTGCGCGGCGTGCGGTACGGAGCTGAGCAGCTGACCGATGAGCAGCGCCGCCGCGTAGTAGATGAGCAGGTCGAGCAGGAACCATAGATGGAGTAGCTGAAGGTGCTCGAGGACAGCAAGGCTGAAGACGTAGCGGATGGCCGCGGACGCGGCCTCGGCGGTTCCGCCCAACTGCGCGAAGGCGAAGCCGCCGACGGTAAGCGGAAAGATCACGGCCCAGCCGACCAGCAAGGGAATGAGCACGCGCTGCGCCCGATTCCGGATCATGCTGCGCACGCCGCGTTGCTGGTACAGCAGGGCGGCGAAGAAGCCGGCCATGACGAAGAAGACTGGCATGCGGAAGGTGTGCAGGAAGGCGACGAGTACGTCGAACCCAAAGTGGGTCTGCGAGTCCTTGTAAGGCCAGAGCTCGCCCAAGGGCGTTTGCATGTACGCCACGCCCGCATGCAGCACGATGCCGAGCATCATCATACAGCCGCGTAGGCTATCCAACTCGTGGTAGCGCTTCGGCGTGGGTGGATGCTCTGGCGGCGCGGCGCCTGGGTGTTCGTCTGCCATGACAGGTCCGGCGTTTTGAAGATCCGTCTGGCGGCCGACGAGAACTTCACACCACTGACGCAAGAATGAGTCAAGTGCGTGAGCGACAAAGGATTGCCGCGCGCAGCAACTGCATTGCCAATGAGGCTCGCCGGAGCGTGGGCCGACCGGTCGAGGCACCATCGCCCTCATAGCACCTGGTACCCGCGTCGGCAAGGGCCCGGCATTTGGGCCGGCGTCAGCCCGACCACTTGCCTGGACGTGCAGCACGGGCCTAGGGTTGCGCGGAGCGTCGGTCGGTGCTGAATGCGAGAACCGTTCTACCTATCGGATAGCGACCATGATGACCTTTGCCGAACCCACGCAGGCGGCTGACCAGGCGGACTCGGGTTGGCTGGCGGCGCCCCTCGACTGGCTGGCGACGCACCAGATGGCAGCCTCGCTGCTCGCCAGCCTGCTGCTCGCGGTCGTTGCCTATTTGGTCGACCGGCTCACGCTCTGGCTGCTGAGCCGGACGGTGAGCCGGCTGGTAAAGCGAACCAGCGCCAGCTGGGACGATGTGCTGCACCAGCACCGGTTCTTCCGGCGGCTGGCGCACCTAGCGCCGTTGCTGGCGATCTACTACGGGATCGACCTGGTGCCGGGGCTGGCGCCGGCGTTCACGCAGCTGGTTCACTCGGCATCGCTGGCGGTCATGGTGCTGATCGGAGTGCTGGCGGCGGACGCGTTGCTCTCGGCGGGCGGCGAGCTGTACGCGAGGAGCGAGTTGTCGCGGGGACGCCCGATCAAGGGTTACGTGCAGGGCGCGAAGATCATCTTGTACCTGCTGGGTGGCATACTGGTGGTGGCGACGCTGACCGGCCAGTCGCCGCTGATCATGCTGAGCGGGTTCGCGGCGTTCAGTGCGGTGCTGCTGCTGGTATTTCGCGACACGATCCTCTCGTTCGTCGCCAGTTCGCAGATCGCGACCTACGACATGATGCGAGTCGGCGACTGGATAGAAGTCCCACAGTATGGCGCCGATGGGGATGTCATCGATATCGGGCTGCACACGATCAAGGTGCAGAACTGGGACAAGACCATCACGTCGATCCCGACGCACAAGTTCCTGAGCGATTCGTTCAAGAACTGGCGAGCGATGTCGGAGTCGGGCGGCCGGCGGATCAAGCGCGCGCTGTACATCGACATGAATTCGATCCGGTTCCTGGACGACTCGGATATCGAGCGCTTCAAGAACTTCGTGCTGCTCGAGGACTACATCGAGCAGAAGCAGAGGGAGCTCGAGGAGTACAACGCGTCGCGCATAGACGAGGCGAACGATGTGGCGAACGCGCGCCGGTTGACGAACATCGGGACCTTCAGGGCGTACATTGTGCGATACCTTCGCGATCACCCGAAGGTGCACAAGGGCATGACGCTGATGGTGCGGCAGCGCGACCCCACGCCCCAGGGCTTGCCATTAGAGATCTACGTGTTCAGCAGCGACACCGGCTGGGTGGCGTACGAGGGCATCCAGTCGGACATCTTCGATCACATCATAGCGATCGTTCCCGAATTCGGCCTGCGCGTCTTTCAGACGCCCTCGGGCAGCGACGTGGAGGCGGCGCTGGAAGTCTGGGGCTCGACGGGTTAGCAGACCGGCAACCGCAGAGCGAATCTGCGCCTCTGACGTTCGGCTCCGGAGGCCGGGGATGGGTCCTTGTCGCGCTAGCCGATTCTCGCGAACCAATCGGCGAACCGCGGATCCAGACCGAGGTAGAAGGACTTGAGCACCTCGTACTTCGCTCGCACTGCTGTGTACGCGTCCACCAGGCGCTTCATCCGCTCCGGCTCGCCGAACGCGACTTCGGCGTACATGTTCACGTCGTTTACGAGATCAGCGCGGGCGTACTCGGCGAGCAGACCGATGCGGTACAGTTCTTCCGCTCCCTCGGTGGCCCTCTCTCGCTGGGCGAGGTCCAGCACCCGATTGGGATCGATCACGTACTCGACCTCCGGCGGGTTGGCGGCGAGCCACTCGTCCCGGGGGAACTCGTGGTAGTACATGAGTATCGAGCTGAACTCATGATGAAAAGTGAGTTCGAGGAAGCGGGCGGTGTAGCCCTCTCCGTCGGTTCCCACTGTCAGATAGAGATCGCCTCGGTGGTTTGCTCCGCCGTAGCTGACGCCAACGAGTTCTAGGGCGCGGCAAAGCCGGACGCTCGCCAGGTTCTCTTCCGGGATCGTCACCGGGTATTTGTCGAGCCAGCGGGGGAGCAACTGGAGCACTCGGCTGAGCTCCCGGTCGTCGATGGCTGTTGCCGTTCCGTTGAGCGGCGGTGCCTGCCACTCGTGTGGGAG
>JASFTY010000163.1:0-8446 GCA_050050535.1 Gemmatimonadales bacterium
TCCGCTCGTCCAGCTCCTGGATGCGGCCGTAGCCGCAACTCGCCAACAGCGAGGCGGCGAGCAGGGGCGCCAGAACGCGCCGCGCAACGGGCGGCGGCTTCAGACGGGAGCGCCCGGCTGGCACCGCGCCGCGGGTGTTCTCAAGATCGACGTACACAGCCCCTCACCGTATCTCTCAGTATCAGGTCTAGCCCTGGACGGAGTTTTCGAGCCACGCCGCGGGAGCAGCGCCGCTTCCGCCACCGGCGACCGGGCCAGCCGGTGCGAGCGAGCGAGGGCGGCGCGGGGAACTTGAAAACTCCCAGGCTCCTTCCTAGGTTCTGTCCGATTCAGCGAGCAGAGAACTCTAATCTGGGAGAGCTCAATGAACAAGCATTGGGTAATGGGTCTCGCCGCGCTGATCGCGCTGGCGGCGTGTAGCCGCTCGACCCAGCTAGCGGTTCGGGCCGCTTCCGAGGGCGCCGAGGGGGAGGTAACGGGCCACGCACAGCTGATCATCCGGGCGCTGCCGTACGACCGGGACGCGATCTTCTCGGCACTCGCCGCACGGGCGACCGAGCCCGAGCCGCAGCCCCCAGAAGACCTGATCGCGCTTCGCGACTCGGTCTCGGCCGCGCGACAGCGGTGGACGGAGGCGGAGGCTTCCTGGAATGCGATGCGCTCGGAGCTTCAGTCGCTGACGGACCGCATGCGGGACATGGACAGGGCGAGCAGAGAGTACGCCGACCTGTACCGCCGGTTCGACGAGCTCGACCCGCAGGTCAGCCGTCTCGAGCGACTGCAGACGCGCTATTTCGATGAATTCACCGGGCTGCAGGGGACCTACCGGGCGCGGGCCGATTCGTTCAATGCGGTCCTGCAGGCCTGGGAGGAGCGTGCGTTCGAGGATTACGGCGAGGTGACCGACAGCCTGGTCGAAGTGTTGGGAGAGGCGTTGGAGGATACAACCGACGGTAGCGGCTGGGCCTTCTTCGCCCTGCCACGCGGCGACTGGTGGATCCACACGCGCACCGTGCTGGTCTTCGAGGAGTTGTACTGGAACGTGCCGTACGAGTCGGGGGGCGGCGTGGACACACTGGTGATCGACGAATCCAACGCCGAGGTCCGCCCCATCTACTGAGGCCGGCCGACCTCGGGAGCCGAAGCAACCGGGCGACGCCGATCGGCGTCGCCCGTCGTAGCCCGACAGTGAGGTCCAAACGATGAGCGAAGCGGTCCCCGACCTCCAGCTCGAGATCCAGTACGGCCTCGCCCTCATCACGTTCGACCGTCCCGATTCCAAGGTCAACCTGTTGACACGCCAGGTGATGCTGCGGCTCGCCGAGCTGCTGGCATCGATCGAGGCGGCGGTGGATCGCCGGCAGGTCCAGGCTCTGCTCATCCGGAGCGGCAAACGCGCCAACTTCATCGCCGGGGCCGATATCGAGGAACTGGCAGCGATTGGGGGCGCCGCCGAGGGGGCGGAGCTGTCGCGCCGCGGCCAAGCGATTCTGACGCGGCTGGAACGGCTGCCGGTTCCCACGGTGGCGGCGATCGATGGCACCTGCGTCGGGGGCGGCCTCGAGCTGTCACTCGCCTGCGACTTCCGGGTCGCCAGCAACCACCCGCGCACGCGGCTGCGCTTCCCCGAGACACAGCTCGGCATCGTCCCGGGTCTCGGCGGCACCGTCCGTACACCGCGCCTGATCGGGCTGCGTTCGGCACTCGACCTGATCCTCTCCGGCAGGCAGGTGGGAGCCAGGCGCGCTCTGAAGCTGGGTCTGGTGGATGAGGTGTTCGAGCCCGACCGCTTCGACAAGGAGGCGGGCGCCTTCGCCAAGAGACTCGCCCGCAGCGGCAAGAAGCCGCCGCGGCGTCGCCGCTCGCTCATCGCCCGAGCCGTTCAGGATGGGGCGCCGGCCCGCTGGCTCACCCGGCGGCTCGCCGGCAAGGCTCTGGCGGCCCGGACGAAAGGGCATTACCCGGCGCTCGACGCCGCGCTCGATCTGATTGTGGGCGGCCTCGCATTGACCCTCGAGACGGCATACGAGCAGGAGGCCGAGACCTTCGGGGCGCTCAGCGTCACGCCGGAGTGCAAGAACCTGATCGCCGTCCACCAGCTTACCGAGGCCGCCCGCAAAGCGGCGCCAGCCGGTGAGCCGGCTAAGGTCAAGCGGGCCGGTGTCGTTGGCGCCGGCCTGATGGGCGCCGGGATCGCCGAGTTGTTCGCCTACCAGAAGATCCCAGTCCGTCTCGTCGACCTCGACCGGGCGCGGGTCGACGCGGGGCTCGATCGGGCGACGCGGCTGCTGGAGACGGCGGCGGAACGCAGTGGCTGGCCCGCGGACGAGCTGAAGGCACGGCAAGACTGCTTGAGGGGGAGCACCGGCTACGACGGTTTCGAGCGAGCGAACGTCGTCGTCGAGGCCGTGCTGGAGCTGATGGACGTGAAACGCAGGGTCTTCAAGACGATCGAAGAGAACGTGCCCGAGGGGACGCTGATCGTCAGCAATACCTCGGCCCTCTCGATCTCCGAGCTGCAGAGCCGGATGACCCACCCGGAACGCGCTTGCGGCCTCCACTTCTTCAACCCGCCTCACCGCATGCCGCTGGTCGAGCTCGTGCGTGGGGAGCGGACATCGGAGGATGCTCTGGCTACGGCGTTCGAGCTCGCAGTCCATCTGGGCAAGACACCCATCATCGTGAAGGACTCCCCAGGCTTCGTCGTCAACCGAATCCTAGCCGCCTATCTGACCGAAGCCGGTCACTTGCTCCAGGATGGTATGTCGATCGAGCGTCTCGACCGCGCGATGTCCCAGTTCGGTATGCCGGTCGGCCCGCTGCGCCTTCTGGACGAGATCGGGTTCGATGTCGTCGCCGAGGTGGGCCAGACGATGGTGAACGCTTTCGGCGAGCGGTTCGCGCCGGCCCCGGTCATGGGCGCGGTGTTTGCCACCGGCGTGAGTGGTCGCAAGGGTGGCCTCGGCTTCTACCGCTACGACGCCAAGGACACGAAGGGCGTTAACCCCGAGCTCGTCAGCCTGTTGCGCCGACAGGCGACAGGTTCACCGCCCAGCTCGGCCACCGCCGAGGAGCGGATGGTCTTCAGCATGATCAACGAGGCGGCGCGCATCCTGGATGAACAGGTCGTCGCTTCGCCCGGCACGCTGGACGTCGCGATGATCATGGGCACCGGCTTCCCACCGTTCCGCGGCGGCCTGCTGCGCTACGCCGATTCGCTCGGCCTCGACCGCGTGCGGGAGCGGCTGCGCCATTACGCCGCCGCGGCGGGCCCGCGGCTCGAGCCGGCGCCCGGCTTGGAAGACCGCACTGCGTTCTACGGCTGAGTCGATGCCGCGCATCGAGATCCACTACCGGCGACCACCCGACAGACTGGACGTCTTCGTGCAGGACCTCGTGGTCGACGATCCCGACTACAAGGTGACCCTGCACGACCCCGCCACCATCGAATCGACGCTGACGATCGGCGGGCGCGCGATATACGAGCCCGGCGCTGCCATCGTCTGGTTCGTCTTCCCGGACGCGTGGCACGACGTGGGGCGCTTCCATCTCGAGGACGGGACCTTCACCGGCTACTACGTGAACCTCATCACGCCGGTCGAGATAGACGGGCCGACCTGGAGGATGTTCGACCTCTGCCTCGACCTCTGGGTCGATATGGACAGTCGCTTCCGGGTGCTAGATCAGGACGAGTTCGATGAGGCCGTCGATCGCGGTTGGATCGATCGGGCCACCGCGGAGCGGGCGCGCTCGGAGCTCTCGCGGATCGTCGCCGAGCTGAGTGTCGGGGGTTGGCCGCCGGCTGTGGTTCGCGAGTACGACCTGGCGCGGGCGCGAGAGCTGCGTTCGGCAGGCCAGTGACATCGCTTCACTGTCCAGTGACCCACACCCAGCGCCCGTGCAGTCACGGGCCGTTCAGGGGCCGCGGGCCGAGAATCGGTCGTCCGGGCAGGAGGCGCTTGACCATCGGGCGTCGGGACTCGGCACTTGACGCTCGACGTCTTCCTTGGTAACCAGGGCATTTACGCGCGCCAGCCAACCTACCTCCGACGAACCGTGGGACCGATGATCGACCTCGACTCAATCAGCCCGCTGCTGAGCCTGCTGGCCTGCGCCGCCGCCATCGGGTTGAGCCTTTTCGCCGCGCTCGCCCTGCCGGGCATCATCAGCTACTTGGGACTGCTCGAGCTGCCGGAACCGCTGGGCGGGCTGGGCACACCGCTGGTCTGGGTGACGCTGGCCGTCCTGGCGCTCGTCGAGCTGCTCGTCTCTCGGGTCAGGCTGGCCGCCCTGGTGTGGAACGCGTTACACACCATCATTCGCCCACCTGCTGCCGCACTGTTGGCCTCCGCAGCGCTGGAGCTGCACAGCCAGGCGCTCCAGTGGTGGGCGGCGCTGGGGGCGCTGGTCGTCGCTCTTCTCGTCCACCTCCCCGTCCTGGCCGTTCACACAGCCTCCCGCACAGCCGGTCCCGCGCCCCAGCTCCCAGGATTCACCGGCGTCCAGCTCCTCGTGGCGGGCTGCGTCGCGACGATCGCCTGGACGGCGCCGCCCATTGCCGCCGCCGGCGCCCTCGTTCTCGTGCTCGCCCCCCTTCCCTGGTGGCCCCGGCTCTGCGGCGCCGCCCGCCTCGCCCTGGCGGCCCCGTTCGCCGCGATCACCCGAGCCGGGCGCTACCACCGATGGGAGGCAGGGGCTGAGGGCCTCCCGCGCTGGCTGCGCAGCGCCGCCGAGGAGGCACTCGGCGTGCCGCTCAGCCGGGTCCGCTCCGCCAGGGTCACCCTCGCCCGAGTCGGCGTCCGCTGGCTCTACCTCAGAGGCCGGCTCGTGGTCGCCCGCGAGCGCACCCCCCTCTTCGCCTACCGCCGCGGGCTCAAGGCCCGGTTCCTGCCGCTGCCGCGTGCCGGGGGCCGCGCCGACCATGCGCCGCTGCTGGAAACGGTGGTGCTGGAGGCACGGCCGCCCTACAGCATCTGTCTGGGCCCCGATGCGCCGGCTGGGCCCGCCGTTCTGGCAGCGCTGGCCGAGGCAGACGCCGGGCGACTGGAACAGGGCGATCCGGGCACGGCGTAGGAAGGCGGGTGCCGGGAAATCTAAGGCGTTGGGAAATAACCGTTTGCAGCAATTCGCCTTCTGTTCGGGGGTTTACGAGCCCCGCATACGGGCATATACTAGTCAGTCTTGTCTACTCACGTCTTGAGGTCGTCCGTTTCCGCCACCGGTAGCGCTACGGGGCGGCTGGCTGGCGAGGCGCATGGCGCTCTGGCGTTTTTGTATCCTGCGCGAGGCCGGTTGCCGGTCCTCGCGCTTTTGCTGGGCACCCACTGAACCCTGAGCAGTTGCAGCGTGAGCATGTTCTTCAGCTCCAAAGCACTAGACTCTTTCGACCAGTATCTCCACGACGTCGAGAAGTACCCGCTGATCGAGGATGCGGCGACGGAGCGGGAGATCGCCCGGCGGGCGCGGGCCGGCGACCGCCGCGCCGCCGAGCGCCTGGTGACGGCGAACCTGCGCTTCGTGATCTCCTACGTGAAGAAGTACCAGGGCCGGGGCCTGAACCTGGCCGAGCTGGTCTGCATCGGTAACGAGGGTCTGCTCAAGGCGGTGAAGAAGTTCGACCCCGACAAGGGCGTCAAGTTCATCTCCTACGCCGTATGGTGGATCCGCCAGACCGTGCTGCAGGCACTGGCCGAGCAGACGCGCTCCGTGCGCATCCCGCTGAACCAGAACTCGAACCTGGTGAAGCTATCGCGGACGGAGACGGCGCTGACCCAACAACTGGGTCGCACGCCGACCGACCGCGAGATCGCCGACCGGATGGGCGAGCCGGTCCAGACGATCCGGGCGCTGAGGCGCGTGGCTTCGGCCGAACTCAGCTTGGATGCACCGCTCGACCGTACCGACAGAGACAGCGCGTCGTTCGGCGAGCGGTTCTCCGGGATGGAGACGGAAGACATACAGGACGAGATCGAGTTCCAGGCTCGGCGGCAGTTCCTGCAGGACATGTTCAAGAAGTACCTGACCGAGCGCGAGCGTAAGATCCTCGTTCTCTATTACGGACTCGACGACGGCGAAGAGATGACGCTGGAAGAGATCGGTTCGTTGCTCGGCGTGACGCGCGAGCGAATTCGCCAGATCCGCAACCGCGCGTTCGAGAAGCTGCGACAGTCACCGGACGGGCAGGCGCTGGAAGGATTCTGGGCGCCGAGCTGAGACACGAGGGCAACGCCACGGCGTTGCCCTCTTGCTTACCCGGACGTCGGCTGTCGGTTGGCGGATAACGATATCCAGACACCCACCAGCGCCAGCACGAAGATCGCGACCATCAGCGCCTGCGATACCAGACACCACTGGCACACGGCACGCAGGATTACCAGCTCGACGTACGTCAGATAGAGCGAGAACGCGACGCCTACCCCCGACAACACAGCGAGCAGGAGATCCGGCCGCCGGTCGGCGAGCCAACGCGGCTGAATCGCCGCCAGCGCTGCGATCAGTATGGCCAGGTAGCCGAGCACCCCAATCGCCGCCACCGGGATGCCAGCGAACTCCGAGTACGCCGACGTGTTGACGATCTCGCAGCCCCCGGTGACGCTGCAAACGTAGCCGGTCGTGATGCCGAGCTTCCCGAGCAGAAGATAAGTCGCGTCGAGCGCCCCGAGCAGCGCCAGGACCGCTACCGCCCTGCGCCGGTTCACTGGCCCCGGCTACGGACCAGTTCTTCCTCGATGACTTGAGCCATTCGATCGTAGCCCATCGCACCGTCGATGCGACGACCGTTGAAGAAGAACACAGGCGTGCTGTTGAGACCGCGCTGTTGCGCTAACTGACTGCTGGCCATCACCACGTCGCGGTAGGTGCCGTCCTCGACGCAGGCCTCGATACTCCCGCCGTCTAGGCCCAGGCCGTCGGCGTACTGGCGGATCATCCCGATGGGACTGCGCGAGTCGGCCCACTCATGCTGCCGGCTCATCAGGACCTTGTGCATCGCCCAGAAGGCGTTCTGCTCGCCGGCACAGCGGGCCGCTTGTGCGGCGGTCTCGGCCGGCGATCCGGGATAGAGGAGGTAATCGTAGAAGATGATGCGTGCCTTGCCGGTATCGACGTAGTCCTCGAGGACCTGCGGCACGGTCAGCGTCGCCATCATGCTGCACCAGCCACACATGTAATCGGCGAACTCTTCGATGATCACCGGCGCGTCGTCGGCGCCGCGCACGACGCCCAATTGCTCGACCGACATGCTGTCGAGGAGACTCTGGATCGCCAGAGGATCCACTTCACCGGCATTCGCTCCGCTGCGATTACTGATCACGACGAATCCGATCAGCGCCACTCCCGCAACGAGTATCAACGCGAGAAATCCGTAGAACCTGGACTGCGAGGTCGCCATCCCGACCAGCCTCCCTCAGCTCTCTGCCATGCCGGCTACTGCGCCGGCTCGAATTGAATCACCTGGCTCAGCTGACCGGTGAAGTACAGATAGGCCACCGCCGCGATCACCAACAGCAGCAGGAAGTAGAACGCGTACTTGAGCGGCCGTGGCAGCATACGCCGCCGCTCGCCGCCCAACCGGGTCAGCCGCGGCAGGAAGGCATCCTGCCAGACACCGATCACCTCACGGCTCAGGCCCGTCCAGCCGGTGGCGTAGGCCTGATCGAGTTCCCTGAGGCTGCTCTGCCAACGGTCGTAGGCCTGCTTGAGTTCCGCCGGACCCGCCTGGGCTGCCGGCCTCAAGCCCGCCGCCGCCTCGCTGACCGTTTTTAGGGGACCCTCGAGCGAGGACACACCGCGGGTCAGCCGCTGCTTCACCCCCGAGATCTCCTTCGGCGAGGGCATGAACTTGCGCCGCGCCTTCCGCCACGGGATCCGCCGGTTCGCCGCGACGCGGCGCGTCTGGCGCTCGAAGGCACGCACCGTCGCGTCGGCCGCCACGCCAACGTTGTCGAGGACCGCGTCCCAGACGCGGCGCCCGCTCAGAGCCTCCGCGGCACCGAACAGCTCCTGGGAGGCGGCGGCTTCCCGCTTCGCCTTGAGCAGCGCCCCGTCGTAGATGTTGCGGAGCTCGCGCAGGTGCTCCTCCAGGAACCCCACAGGGAGCAGCGATGACATCTGGAGCCGGTCGATGGTCGAGCCCAGCGGCCGGTCGGAGCCGGCGCCGACCGACCCCAGCGACGCTTCGAACTCGGGGACCGTAAAGCGACGCAGCAAGTTCTCGTCGGGCCGTGCCACCGGCGCCGCAGGCTGATCAGCGGCGGCCGCCTCGGCGGCCTGACCCTCGCCGGCCACACCCAGCAGGGCGCTCGAGTGACGGGAGGCGAGGCCGCGGATCGTCTGTATCTGAGCGTCGGTCAGATAGAGGATCTCCAGCTGGGTCGGGCCGCTACCGATCCTGAGCAGGCGGCCGAACTTCGCCTGGGTCACGTCTATCTTGGTGATACGATCCCAG
>JASFTY010000164.1:0-8348 GCA_050050535.1 Gemmatimonadales bacterium
CGGGTCGACCGGAGCGCGCGGTCCCCCGTCGCCGACCTGACTCACCGGACCCTTTTTCAGCGACCTGTTAGTCCTCCCGATCATGGATTCCCGAATTCCCCGAATCACCGCCTCCCCAAAGCTCCCTTGACGGCCCGCCGGCCGGCGCTTAGCTTCGTCGGCCTCATGAGCACGCACTTCTCCTATCGGCATGCCTGCGAGGGCTGGTGGGGCTGGTGGTGGCCCCGGCTGCGGGGAGTGGTGCGCGGCTTCTGGGGGTCCGCGGCCTAGAACGAGGCCCCCTGGAAGAGCCCGAGAAGCGGGCGCGCTCTTCTCCCAGCCGAGAAGATCGCGCCCGCTTTTTCTTGGCCGGTCGTAGGAAGGAGGCAGGGTTGTTCAGTGAGACGTTGAGGCCGTCGTTGGCGGAGGTATTGGCGGCGCCAGCGGCCGCGACGATCCCGGTTTGGCGCGCACTGCCGTCGGACACCGAGACGCCGATTTCGGCGTTTCTGAAGCTGCGGCGCGGCGGCACCGGCTTCCTGCTCGAGAGCGCGGAGCAGGATGGGAGCCTGGGGCGCTACTCGTTCGTCGGCGTGGGACCGGACGCCGTGGTGCGGGCCGATCTGGATCGTGGCACGGTGGAGACGCAGAGCGGACTCACGTCCTACGAAGCGTCGCCGATCGAAGCGCTGCGGCGGCTCGTCGGTAGCGCGCCGGTCCATCAGATCGGGGACGAGTTGCCGGGGTTCGTCGGCGGTGCCGTCGGCGCGCTCGGGTTCGACCTCGTCCGCAGCATCGAGAGGTTGCCCAGTCGCCTGCCGGATCCGAACCCGTTTCCCGCCGCCGTCTTCGCACGCTACGCCACGACGCTGGTGTTCGACCATCTAAGACAGCGCTTGCTGGTCGTCTCGGTCATCGCACCCAACGTGCCGCGTGAGGAAGGCTATCGCCGGGCTTCGGCCCGTGTGGAGGAGATGGTGGCGGCACTCAGGCAGGCGGCGCCGGCGCCGCCGTTCGAGACGATGGGAAGTGCCGAGGGCGCCGATCAGTTGTTGCACGAAGCTGAGAAGGCGCCCGACGATGATACGTTCCTGGAAGCTGTAGCCCGGGCCCGGGAGTATGTCTGGTCCGGCGACGCCATCCAGGTGGTGTTGAGCCGCAGGCTCACCGTACCCGTTACCGGCGATCCGTTCAGGCTCTACCGAGCGCTCCGGGTTCTCAACCCGAGCCCCTACATGTTCTTCCTCGAGTTCCCCGAGGTGACACTCGTCGGCGCCAGCCCCGAGATGCTGCTGCGCGCCGCCAATGGTGTCGCCCAGGTCTGTCCCATCGCGGGCACGCGCCCGAGGGGCAAGGACCCGGACGAAGACGCGGCCCTGGAAGAGGATCTACGCAACGATCCGAAGGAGAAGGCCGAGCACGTGATGTTGGTCGATCTGGGGCGCAACGATCTGGGTCGCGTCTGCCGCGTCGGCAGTGTGCACGTTCCGACGCTGATGACGGTGGAGCGCTACCGCAACGTCATGCACCTGGTCTCGACGGTGACAGGTCGACTGCGGGACGATGTCGATACACTGGCGGCACTGGAGGCGTGCTTCCCGGCGGGCACCGTGAGTGGCGCGCCGAAGATTCGCGCGCTGGAGATCATCGAGGAACTGGAGGCGGCGCGCCGCGGCGCCTATGCCGGCGCCATCGGATATATCGGGTTCGGTGCGGCGAGCCTCGACACCTGCATCTCGATTCGCACCATCGCGGTTCAAGCCGGTCACGCCCACGTGCAGGCGGGTGCCGGGATCGTCGCTGATTCGGTGCCGGAGAGGGAACTGGCCGAGACGGACGCAAAGGCGAAAGCGCTGTTCGCGGCATTGGCATTGGCCGGTGTCGATGACCGGCCGGCGAACGGAGGCCGTGGCGCGGCGGCCGCGCTGAGCAGAGGGTGAGACTGTGATCCTGGTGATCGACAACTACGATTCGTTCACCTACAACCTGGTGCAGATGTTGGGAGCGCTGGGAGCCGAGGTGGAGACTTATCGCAACGACGAGATCACGGCGGACGAGGTGCTCGCCAGGGAGCCGGCCGGCGTCGTCATCTCGCCGGGCCCCTGCGGTCCGGGCGAAGCGAAGAACGCTCCCGATGTTCTGAGAAAGCTCGGGCCGCTCTGCCCGGCGCTCGGTGTCTGCCTCGGCCATCAGATCATCGGTGCGGTGTACGGCGCGAAGGTGGACCGGGCGCCGGGCCCGATGCACGGTAAGGTCAGCCGGATCGATCACGACTCGAAAGGCGTGTTCACGAATGTGGGCAACCCGTTCGAGGCCGGTCGTTATCACTCGCTGGCCGTGGTCGAAGGGACCGTGCCGCCCGAGCTGATCGTTACGGCCCGTAGCGCCGACGGCGTGATCATGGGGCTGCGACACGTAGAGCACCCGGTGGAGGGTGTGCAGTTCCATCCCGAGTCGATACTCACGCCGGACGGTGAGATGATTCTGTCGAATTTCTTGCGTCTGGCCACGCATCCGACGGCGGGCTGGCGGGCGCGGCGCGGTGGGCGGTAGGCGGTGGGCAGTGGGCGGTAGGCGGTGGGCAGTGGGCGGTAGGCGGTGAGCGGTGAGCAGTGAGCGGTGAGCGGTGAGCAGTGAGCGGTGAGCGGTGAGCAGTGAGCAGTGATCGGTAGTCAGTATCCGTAGTCCGTAATAGCTGATCACTGTCTACTGATCACTGATCACCACAACAACGGTGCACCACCATGAACCCGAATATTGGTGACGAGTTCCGAGCGGTGTTGAGCGAGCTGGCGGCCGGGAAGGACTTGAGCCGGGAGCAGGCGGCGGCGGCGATGGGGACCATAATGGAGGGCCGTGCCACGGCGGCGCAGATCGGCGGTTTCCTGATGGGACTCCGCGCCAAGGGCGAGACTGTAGACGAGATCACCGGCTGCGCCGAGGCGATCCGCTCGAAGGCGCTGCCGGTGCCCCATCAGTACCCGAAGCTGCTCGACACGTGCGGGACGGGCGGTGACGGGTCCTCGACGTTCAACATCTCGACCGCCGCGGCGTTCATCGCCGCCGGCGCCGGCCAGAAGGTGGCGAAGCACGGCAACCGGGCGATCAGCAGCCAGACCGGCTCGGCCGATGTTCTGGAGTCGCTGGGGGTGGAGATCGACATGGCGGGTCCGGAAGCGGCGGGTGCGCTCGACGCGGTGGGGATGACGTTCCTGTTCGCGCCCACGTTTCATAGCGCGATGAGACACGCGGGTCCGCCGCGGCGCGAGCTGGGGATGCGCACCGTGTTCAACGTGCTCGGTCCGCTCTGCAACCCGGCCGGTGCCACGGCCCAGATCATGGGCGTCTTCGACGGCTCGCTCGCCCCGAAGCTCGCCAGAGTATTGGGCAACCTGGGTGTGGAACGGGCGCTGGTCGTGCACGGCAGCGACGGGCTCGACGAGCTGACGATCACCGGGCCCAGCCTCGTTGCCGAGTGGACGGGGAGTGAAGTGAAGGAGTACACGCTGGCTCCGGAGGGCGTCGGCTTGGCTCGCGGCGCGGCCGAGAGTATCAAGGGCGGCGATGCGTTGATGAACGCCGGCATCCTGAGGGCAGTGCTCGAGGGTCGGGCCGGTGGGCCGCGCGATGTGGCACTGCTGAATGCGGGTGCGTCGCTGGTCGCCGCGAACGTCGTCGAGGATGTCAGAGAGGGCGTCGAGATGGCGAAGGATGCCGTGGACTCGGGGGCGGCGCTGGCCAGCCTGGAGGCGTTGCTGGAGTACTCGCGGAAGCTGCGTGAGCGCGAGGGTGGCAAACGTGTGACGGAGGAGAAGGTGGAGGGCGGCATACCCGGCTGGGGACAGAGCTGAGAAGTGGGCGGGGGATACTTGGACCGCAAGGCGCTGGAGGTACGCGCTCGCCGAGCGCGGGAGGCGCCGGATGGTGATGCCCTGGCAGTGCTCAGAGATCGCGCCGCTGGTAGGGGCGGTGTCCCATCGTTCGCCTCGGCGCTGCGCGCCGGTGATCGGGTCGCGCTGATCGCCGAGTTCAAGCGGCGTAGCCCGTCGGCCGGCACCCTGGTCGGCCGTGCAGATGCGGCGGAGGTGGCTCGGCTCTATGAGCGTGAAGGTGGCGCGGCGGTCTCGGTGCTCACCGACGCCGCGGACTTCGGAGGTGACCTGATCGATCTGGACGCGGTGTGCGCGGCGGTGAAGCTTCCGGCGCTGCGCAAGGATTTCCTGGTGGACGCCGCGGGGCTATACGAGGCGCGTGTCGCCGGAGCGTCGGCGGCGCTGCTGATCACCGCGATCCTCTCGCGGGGCGAGCTCGCGAGCCTGCTGCGGACCGCGCGTGAGGTCGACCTGGAGTGTCTGGTGGAGGTACACGACGAGGCGGAACTGTCCAGTGCGCTGGAGGTCGGTGCCACGCTAGTCGGTGTCAACAACCGCGACTTGCAATCGCTGACCACCGAGCTCGGCGTTACCGAGCGATTGGCACCGGCGGTTCCCGAGGGTGTCACGCTGGTGAGCGAGAGCGGCATCAGGAGCGCCGACGACGTGCGCCGCGTACGGGACGCGGGCGCCCACGCGATCCTGGTGGGCGAGTCGCTGCTGCGCCTGCCGCCGGCGGAGCGGGGACGCAAGCTTGCCGAACTGTCGGGGGTCGAGCGGTGATTGGCCAGTCGGGTGCGACCCGCAGGGCCGGTGAGGGCACGCGGGTGAAGATCTGCGGGCTGACTCGCCCGGCTGACGCGGAGTACGCTGCGTGCCAGGGAGCCGATGCACTGGGCGTCGTGTTCGCCCCTGGTCCGCGGCGGTTGGACGTCGTGCGCGCCGCCGAGGTTCTGGCGGCTGTGCCGGCGGCCGTGCAGCGGGTGGGGGTCTTTGCCGACCATGGGCTCGAGTTCATCCACGAGGCGCTGGAGCGCTGTCGTCTCGATTGGGTTCAGCTTCACGGGCACGAGGCGGCGGAGTTGGCCGCTGCGGTGCCGGCGAGGGTGATCAAGGCGGTGCGGGTTGCGAGCGCGGCGGATCTCGAGCGTGCTCGCGATTATCCTGCGGACGCGTTCCTGCTCGATGCCCCGGCGGCGAACGGCCGACTGGGCGGTACCGGTGAGACCTTCGACTGGTCGGAGGCGGAACGCCTGCCGTGGCCGCGTGACAAGGTGATCGTTGCCGGTGGTTTGAGCGTCGAGAGTGTGGGTGCCGCGATCGAGCGCCTGCGGCCCGGCGGCGTCGATGTCTCGTCGGGCGTCGAGTCGGCCCCGGGAGTGAAGGACCACGGGCTGATCGCGGCGTTCATTGCGGCGGTATGCGAAGCGGACGCTGGGATTCGACTCCGATGACGAGAGGAAAACGCGAAGGACAATCGATGGCGACCGAACTCGAGATGTCTCGTACCGATCGACGCGGCTGGTTCGGCGAGTACGGCGGCCGCTACGTACCGGAGACTCTGGTACCGGCACTCGACCAGCTGGAGCAGACGTTCGAGCGGCTGTGGAACGACACCGGCTTCCGGGCGGAGCTCGACGCCTTATTAGCCGCCTACGTCGGCCGGCCCACACCACTCTACCAGGCGCGCCGCTTCGGCGAGCTGGCGGGCGGCGCCGCGGTTCTCCTGAAGCGGGAGGACTTGGCCCATACCGGCAGCCACAAGCTGAACAACGCGCTGGGACAGGCGTTGCTGGCCCGGACCCTGGGCAAGCAGCGACTGATAGCGGAGACCGGGGCCGGCCAGCACGGCGTGGCCACCGCCACCGTCGCGGCGCTGCTCGGTCTGCCGTGCCAGGTGTACATGGGCACCGTGGACATGGCGCGGCAACAGCTGAACGTGGTGCGAATGGAACTGCTGGGGGCCGAGGTGGTCCCGGTCGATAGCGGGTCGAAGACGCTGAAGGACGCGACGAGCGAGGCGATCCGCGACTGGATGGGCTCGTATGAGGAGACCCACTACGTCATCGGATCCTGCGTCGGACCACATCCGTATCCGCTCATAGTTCGCAGCTTCCAGAGCGTCATCGGAATCGAAGCGCGTCGGCAGGTCCTCGAGGAACACGGTCGTCTGCCTGACGGCCTGATCGCCTGTGTGGGTGGTGGCAGCAACGCCATCGGACTCTTCTACCCGTTCATCGAGGACGGTGTGCCGATGGTGGGCGTCGAGGCCGCCGGGGAAGGGCTCGGCACAGAGCGGCATTCAGCCTCGCTGGTCGCCGGCAGGCCGGGCGTACTGCACGGCTCGCGCTCTTTCATGCTCCAGGATCAGGACGGTCAAGTGGCGCCCACGCACTCGATCGCGGCGGGCCTCGACTATCCGGGCGTCGGGCCGGAGCACGCCTGGTTGTGTGAGACGGGTCGCGCGAGGTACCTCGCGGTCACCGACGATGAGGCCATGGATGCCTACGCGGCGCTGGCGAAGAGTGAAGGCATCATCCCAGCGCTCGAGTCGAGTCACGCGCTGGCTTACGCGCTCCAGTGGGGGCGCGAGCTGGGGTCCGGCGGGATGTTGCTGGTGAACCTTTCGGGTAGGGGTGATAAGGATGTTGTGCGGGGCGGCGAAGAGGTTCGCGGTGGATGACGAGGACGATAACGATCACGACGACGATGACGATCGGGATTACGATGGCGATGGCGATGGAGATGGGGAGGGGGAGGGAGAGGTGAGCGGCAGGAGTATCGCGGGGGCGTTTGCGCGGTGTCGCGATGAAGGGAGGGCGGCGCTCATCGCCTACCTTGCCGCGGGCGATCCCGATCTCGAGACGACCGTTGCGCTGGCCGGGGCCCTGGGAGAGGCGGGGGCGGACGTGCTGGAGCTGGGGATCCCGTTCAGCGATCCGTTGGCCGACGGTCCGATCATTCAGGCCGCGTACACGCGGGCACTTGCGGGCGGCGTCAGCGTGAGGAGGGTTCTGGAGCGGTTACCGCGTATCGCCGGCGAGTCCGGCCTGCCGATCGTGTTGATGACCGCACTCAACCCGGTGTTGGCCTACGGATCGGCTGAGTTCTGCAGAGATGCGGCGGAAGCGGGGGCGTGTGGAATCCTGGTACCCGACGTGCTTCCGGAGGACGGCCAGGACCTGCGGGCCACGGCGGCAACCGCTGGCCTCGATACCGTCTACCTGGGAGCGCCGGACACGCCTGACGAGCGGCTGGCCGTCGCGGCGCGGGCGTCGAGGGGTTTCTTCTACCTGATCAGCCGGCACGGCGTGACGGGCCCGCAGGGTGGTGTGGGCGGCGGTCTGCGGGAGCAGGTGGCGCGGGCGAAGCGGTTCAGCGGTGTGCCGGTGGCGGTGGGCTTCGGCGTTACCACGGCGGCCGATGCCGAGCGGGTGGCCGAAGTCGCCGACGGCGTCATAGTCGGGAGCGCCTTGGTCCGCGAGGCCGCGGAGGCGGGGTCACGCGAGGCGGCGGTGGGAGCGGTGCGGAGCATGGCGGAGGAACTGAAGCGCGGCATTCACCGGGCGGGAATGCAGCATAGGGAGGCCGAGACGTGATCGTCGTGATGGAGGCAAGGGCTAGCGCAGCGCAGATCGCCGATGTGGTCGAGCGCGTCACGCGGGCGGGATTCAGCGTCCGCCGCTCGGGCATGGAACGTGTCGTGCTCGGAGTGTCGGGTGCAGGTCGGGCTCCCACGCCCGACCTGCTCGACGGGCTGACCGGAATCGCCGAGGTCTCCGTCGACGGTACCGAGTACCGCCTCGTGAGCCGCGCCTTTCAGGCCGAGGACTCGCAAATCGATGTGGGCGGCGGCGTCGTGGTCGGGGGCGAGCGATTGGTGGTGATGGCGGGGCCCTGCTCGGTTGAAGATCATGAAACGGTCCATCGGGTGGCAGCCTCGGTCGCCGCCGCGGGCGCGCACATCCTGCGCGGCGGCGCCTACAAGCCGCGCACCAGCCCTTACGCCTTTCAGGGCCTCGGCGAGGAGGGCCTCTACCTGTTGCGCCAGGCGGCAACGGGGAACGGCCTGTTGACGATCAGCGAGGTCATGGAGCCATCACAGATCCCGCTCGCCGCGCACTACTGCGACATCATGCAGGTGGGTGCCCGCAACATGCAGAACTTCACGCTGCTCCGTGAGCTCGGTCGCTCGCGCCGACCGGTCATGCTGAAACGAGGGCCGGCGGCGACACTCGAGGAATGGCTCGCTGCCGCCGAGTACATCGCTGCCTGCGGCAATTCCGACATTCTGCTCTGCGAGCGCGGGATCCGTACTTTCGAGAGAGCGACACGTAACACCCTGGATCTGAGCGCCGTGCCCGCAGTGAGAGCGCGCAGCCACCTGCCCGTAGTCGTCGATCCCAGCCACGGGACGGGCGTTCGCGATCACGTAATCCCTATGGCCAAGGCCGCGGTGGCCGCGGGTGCCGATGGCATCATTGTGGAGGTGCACCC
>JASFTY010000165.1:0-8331 GCA_050050535.1 Gemmatimonadales bacterium
GACGTTCAGGGCGGAACGCCTGTTGGATCAAGCGCTGGAGCGGGTGCCCGGAGTCGCGGCCGAGGGCCGTTGGGGCGCAGCGATGGAGATCATCCTGGCCACCGCAGGCGAGGTTGCGGTGCCGCGGAACCTTCACCGCACCGGGCACACCGCCCGGCTGACGAATATGGCGGAAGCGGTCGTCACGCCCCTGGAGCTTAACGCCGGCACTGATGACAGGGGGGTCGAGGTGCGTGCGAGCTACAGGGGCGTGCCGGCTGCAGGTCTGCCGGTGCAGTGCACGGCGGGTGCGGTGCGGCTGACGGTGGTAACCGACGAGGAAGGCCGCGCCGTCTGTGAACTAGCGGATTCGGTACCTGGGGGGGCGGGTCGAGTCATAGCGCGTCCCGAGATAACGGGTTACCTCGATGCCGTTCCCCCCGGTGCTAGCGAGCTGGCGGTCGCGTTGGGCCGCCTGCTGAACCGTACGGTGGTGCTCGAGCTCGATAACGGGTTCGATCTCGAGCTCGTACTGGCCGGTGGCGGCGACTGCGAGCCGGCCATGGAGGTGTTGAGAGAGCGTCTGAGCGGGGCAGGGGTACGGGTGATCGGTTTCACGAAGGGCGTGCCGGCGCTCGAGGTCTCGTGTGAGGTATCGGTCGCGAGTCGGCGAGGTGAGCTGTACACGGCGAGTGCGCGTGGCGCGCTCTCGCTCAAGGCGGCGGAGCACCGCGGCGCCGATGTGTTGGCGCCCGTGAACGGGCTCGGCGCCTCGGTCTCCGTCGCGCGTGAAGATGCCCTACAGAGACTCGGGAGCCAGCTGGCCGCCTCCGCCCTCAAGCTGCTGGGTGATCTCGATGATCAGCGAGAGATGTAGACTCGGGATCGCGCTGGGACTGGCCCTGGCGTTGAGCACAGGTCTGGCGCCGCTGACCGGTAGCGCCCAGGTCGAACCCGTCCGCGATCAGTTGGACGACCACCTCGCTCGGCTGGTAACGGAGACACGCGCTTCGATTCCCGACCTGAAGAGCTACGAGCCTTTGGTGATCCTGCCGGTGCTGCACGACGAGCGGGGCTATCGCGTGCGGGCCAGCGACCTGCTCGAGCGGCGCCTGGCATCCGCGCTTGCCGCGCAGGGCGTCCGCGTCATCGACCAGGCGACGCGCCAGCGCATTCTCGAGGACCTGCAGACCTGTTACGCGGACGAGACCCCGTTCTGCCGCGCCCGCGATGTGGTCGGCCGCTTCGCGACCGCTGGAGGGATACTCGAGCCTTCCGTGTTACCGGTGCGTGGCGGCGTCGAGCTGCGGGTGAAGCTGGTGGTGGCGGCCGGCGCCTCGGAGCTCACCGCCGGCGAGATCCTCGGGACTTGGCGGGTGAGTGTGCCGCCGCCGGCGCTCGACGCCGAGCGCGACCTCGTACCGGCGCTGGGTGCGGTCTCCTACGGGCTGGCGCCGTCGACCGCCGACTCGCTGGCACCCGACGCCGTCGGCGAGCTGCGCGTCGATGTGCAGACGCAGGACGGGAGCCGCGCCTGGGTCCAGATCGACGGCAAGGTCGTCGTGCCGGCGCCGGTCATTACGACGACGACGGCGGGCCGTCACCTATTGACGGTTACCGCGGTCGGACATCGCCCGTTCAGCGACTACGTGCACGTGCCGGCCGGCGGCATCGTGAGCAGGGAGATCATGCTGGCCCGCGGTGTGGGGACCGTCGTCATCACGTCGAACGCCGAGGACGCCCACGTCTACCTGGACGATGTCTTCGTCGGCACGGCGCCGTGGGTCGGTAGGGACGTAGAGGCGGGCCGCCATCAGGTACGCATCGAGAAGGTCGGGTTCGATCCGTACACCCAGAACTTCGCGCTCGAGCATCAGGAAGAGTACACCATCAAGGCAATGCTTAACGAGCACCCCGGCGACATCGTCGTCACCTGCGTGCACGACGGCATTCAGGTATACCTCGACTACAGGCGCGGCGGCCCGATCGGCGGCTGCAGTACCGGCGAAGCGCTGACCATACAGGGGGTCGAGGCGGGCGAGCATCTGGTCTGGGGCGAGCGCGGCTCGCACTCGTCAGACACCCTGACGGTCAGGGTGCGCGGCGGCGAAGCGGTGCCGCTGCGGCTCGCGCTGCGCTTCGGCTCGGCCCCGCGGTCGGAGGTGGGGAGCAACGGGTGGAGCGAGAGGCGCGATCGTAGCCGGCCGGACGGTCTGTACTTCACCGTCGGCTGGGTCGCCGGCGAGGCCGAGTGGCAGATGGACGTGCTCGGCGGCGCGGACACCTATGCCGTGGAAGGCGACGGTCCCCGCATCGCGGCGAGCCTCTACGCGGCGGGCTGGGAGCTGACCGCCGGTGCGGATCTGATCTTTCTCGAGAAGTTCGCCGGTTTCCGGGGCAGCAACGAGTACTTCGAGTTCTTCCTCGACCTGACGCGCTACTTCCGCAGGGACAAGACGCTGCAGCCGTTCGTCGGCGTGCGCGGCCAGTGGAACAGGTTGACCTTCCGCGAGCCCGAGGGCTTCTTCGACGACCTCACATCCGACGGGTTCGGTGGCGGCGGCCAGGTCGGCCTGAACATCCGGCTCAGCCGCAAGGCGTCGATCGAGCTCGGCGCCTCCTACAGTTGGACCGGCCGGCGCGATCTCATCGAGCGTGGCGACGGCCTAGAAGTGCCTATCGCGGGCGTGGAGGCGGAAGACTGGGAGTTCGCCTCCGGGTTCGTCGTGCTGAAGGTCGGCACCGGCTAGCTCAGATCACCCCGCGCTGTTGGGTGCTCACGCTCACCAGCTCGAGCCGCTCGTCTCCTTCGATCTCGAGGACCAGGCCGACGCCTGGAGCATAATAAGCGTGTTCTTCGTCGCCGGGCTCGAGCGGCGTCCATTCTCTCATCTTCAGCGCGCGCTCGAACGAGCCGTAGGGAACGGTGACCGACTCCTCCAAGCTCACCACCTCCCCCATGTCCTCGGCCTGTCCGGCGTAGTACTCCTGGCGGTACGACTGCCCGACGGTCGGTGCGCCCGGCATGATGATGCCCGGCTGGGCGCCGTCCACGCCTGCCTGCCAGGATCCGGCGGTACTGACGACCTCGCCGTCCTCATACTCCTTCGTGTCCTCACCGAAGTACCAGACGTTGCCGTCCGCATCCTGAGCGTACCAGTCGGCGGTCTCCTCCACCAGTTCACCGTCCTCGAACTCGCGCAGCATGACCACAGTGCAGGCCACACCCATGATGGTCTTGGTCTCTTCGGTCACGCGTACCTCGACACGCTCGCCGCCGTCCGGAGTCTCATAGACGAACCTGGTGCCGGGGACCAGCGGGAAGTACGGATTGTCCACGGTTGCAACGAAGCGCGCCGCATCGATTGCGGGCGCATAGGCCTCCGCCGCTCGGTCCGCCGCCTCTTCCGCGGGCTCGCCGCAGCCGACGAGGGCGTATAGCATGCCGGCGCCCACCGTGTAGAGCAGTAACGGCTGTCTCATGGTGCACCTCCGTCCTTCGGTTGAAGAACAGTCACGGAGCGATGGAGCGAGCAGGAGCCAGCATCGGGGCGTTCGCTTACTCCCCCATCGTCTTTGCAGGCAGCGCCCAGGCCGCATCCGGGTCTTCCATGTCGAGCTTGTTGATGCCGCCGGGGAAACGACTCTGGATCCGACTGTACTCGTTCTGCATGGCGGGGTCGGGATGCTGCCAGTCGTGGATGTAGACGACCCGCTCTATGCCTGCCTGTAACAGTTCCTTGGTACAGCCGAAGCAGGGTCGCATCGTCGTGTAGATGGTCGCGCCTTCAACCGAGATCCCGAAGCGCGCCGCCGCGAGCAAGCAGTTCTGCTCGGCGTGGACGCAGATGCAGAGGTCGTAGCCTTTGCCCGACTCGAACTTCTCGGGATGCGCGCAGCGCTCGCAGCCGCCGTCCAGGCAGTTGGGCATCTTCGACGGGGTGCCGTTGTAGCCGGTGGAGAGCACGCGCCACTCCTTCACGACGACGGCGCCGACGCGGCTGCGCAAGCAGTTGGCGCGCTTACGCACGGCCATGGCGAGGCCCATGAAGTAGTGGTCGAAGTCGGGCCGTTCCATCTCGGGTCGATTCATCGGGTTCCGCCCTGCGGTTCTTTGAAGCGTATCTCCTGTTGCACGAAGCGGTCCTGGGGACCTTCGAAAGTCACGCGCGCCACGTACTGGCCGGGCGCGATCGATTCCATCGTCGGGCTAAGCTCCGCGCCGCGCGGGTCGGTCGGGGCGCCGCACGGGCTGATCAGGTGGAGGTCGTAACTGCGGCCGCCGCGCCCCTCGACCAGCAGAACGTATTCGCCGCTGGCTTCATCGTACGTGTGGCGGACGATGCGGAGCTCGGTCGCCTGCTGCCCTTCCTCGGGCTGAGGTCGGCGCGGGACCACCGCGATCCCCGGTCGGTAGCGGACCGTGACTTCAACTCTGCCATCCAGCGGGACCGTCACTTCCGGCTGCACGCCGTCGGGTCGCTGAGACACCTCGTACGCCACCGACTCGCCGTTGGCCAAAACCTCGAAGACGCGTGAGCCCGGCGCGAGGACCGGCGCGAAGCGGACACTTAGCAGATCGCCTTCGCCGTCGCGGGTGAACCAGGCGGTGTATTCGGTAATGGAGCCCTCTCTGCAGGCCGCGCCCGAGCCTTCGTGGAAGTGGCGGATCACTATGTCCACGGTGCTCGAGCCCACGGGATACGTGCGAACGGCCAGCGCTCGCCAGTCGGCGGGCAGTTGCGGCGCGAAGCTGAAAGCGCTGCGCGGCGCGTCCGCCGCGAGCCCCAGCATGCCGCGGAAGAGCGGTGTCGGGATCATGCTGGTGGCGAAGAACTGGTGAGGGACGGTGGTGTCGAGGGTCCGGCGGAAAGCGCCCGACTGCAGCTCCGGGTTCCGGCCCAACGCGTGGTAGAACGTGGAGCGCGCGTTGGCCCAGAGCGCGTCGTACCCGGCCAGGGAACGGCCGTAGTTGTAGAGCGCCCAGCCGGCGAACCCGGTCACGAATCCCCAGACGGTCCCCATGTTGTACTGCATGGGGTCGTACAGCTCGTGATCCCAGTCGAGCATGCGGGCGCCCCAGTCGGAGAGCAGGCGGTGCGAGGCTAGCGCGTCCATGTAGTTTTGGGCGCGCACACGGTCCAGCAGCCCGAACGACATCGCTGTCGCCGGCCACACGGTAACGGCCGGGTTCGTTCGCCCATCCTCGAGCACGCCGAACGCGTACAGCCCGGCGTCATCTATATAGTACTCGCGTTCGAGGTTGCGCCGCGCGGTCGCGAAGTTGCGCTCCGCCTCATCGGCTATCTCCGCGTGGCCGAGCGCGGCGGCCAGGTCGGCGACGGCGCGCAGGCTCTCGACCCAGATGGCCGCCAGGTAGATGTCCTGGTGCAGGCCCGCACCGATGGCGCCGACCTCGACGGCCCCGAGGCCGGCGGCGGTGTTGTCGACGATCATGTCGCCGTCGCTGTCGCTGGCCAGCCCCCAGCGGTAGGCGTCGGCGACGGCGTCCCAGCTCTGGCGGACGAACGCCGTGTCGGCGCTCTGCAGCCAGTACTGGTGGAGGGCGACTACCCAGTAGGGCGTCGTGTCGGCGTGGTAGTAAGCGTAAGGGAAGTCGCTGTACCAGTTCTCGCGCGTCCGCACCGCCGACTGGGTGACCTCGTGCGGCATCTTGCCGTCGGCGCGGCGATTGCGGCGCTGGAAGTCGAGGCCGTGCCTGGCCAGTTCGAAGCCGCCGTAGGGCAGGATACCCAGGACGTTGATCGATGCGTCGCCGCCGAAGAACCAGCCGAAGCCGGGCCGGCGGCCGCGCCCCGAGGGCCCGTAGCCGGCGACCAGGCCGCAGCCGAGATCGGGGTTGCAGACCAGCGCCTCGTCGAGGTTCACCTTCGCCCACTCGAGGGCGAGGCTCAGGTCGTGGTCTGGCCCGCGAATCGAAGCGAACTCTTCACGAATGACTCGGGCGTGCTCGACGCGCTCCGCGTAGTAGCTTTGCGCCCCGTCGAGCAACCGCGTGTAGAGCGTCGCGGTGGAATCGCGGGGCATGATGCCGCCGGCGATCACGATCGGTATGAACTCCTCCGTAGCGCGCTCGCGGTCGACGGCCATGCGGAAGACCGATGGCGCGTCGGGTGTCGCGTGCGCCGGATGCGTCGAGCCTTCCGTGGTAAACGGCGATCCGATGAAGCCGTTGTATTCGCGGCGGCTCTCCGAGAGGATGAAGCGGCGGTTCGCGGCGTCGTAGAAGGCGTACTGGCCGCCGATCCCCGCGGGCCACATGAGGTCGAGGTCGGCCTTGAAGGATGCGACGATCTCGAGCGGCGTCACCGTACTGACGTCCAGCAGGATGATCATCCCCGGTTTGTGGAGCGGGACCAGGAAGTGCTGGCGCACGGTGAAGGTGGCGTGCGAGTAGACGACCGTCATCATCTCGGGCCGCACGATGACTCGGCTGGCGACGCTGTTTCCCGGGATCGGCTCGGTGTAGTCGGGGATCTTGAAGGCGAGCTGGAAGTCGTGGAACAGCTTCACGGGCCAGGCCCACGCCTCGAAGGTGCCGGTCTCGTCGCCGAAGAAGGCGGCCTCGCGTCCGACGCCGCCCAGGTAGGCGCCGGGCCGCGCCGGCCCCTCGAGCTGGATGGGGCTGTCGGCGATCTCGAACTTCGGGACGGTCTGGGCGTCACACCCGGGCGGTGCGGCGAGCGGGAGGAGCAGGACAAGCGCGGTGCCCAAAACGCAAGCCCGAGAAATCATGAGGGCGCTCCCGAAGTCGGTGGTTGCCGGCGGTCAGGTCGGAATGGTCGAGTCGTAGCTCATTATAGGACGCGCAAGACGGTCGGACTAGCAGGTCGCTGAGAAAGGTCCGTGGAGTCGGGTCGGCGCCGGGGGACCGCGCGCTCCGGTCGACCCGGCAGTCGGGTCGGTGATTTCGGCGAGGAGATCGGGCAGTTCACCTGCAGACTTGGCCCAGGATCCGAGCCGGGTCGCTAAAACCAACTCCGCGCGTCGGTCCCCCGGCGCCTCCCTGGCGTAGCGCTCCGATCGTCCTTGAGCGACCTGCTAGTCCGGTCCGGGGCCACGGCGCGCGGTGCTTCCAGCTATTGGCCCAACAGGACCTCGAGCAATCTGTGCACCGGATCCGCGGCTTCGCGTTTGCGGGGCTTGTGGCTCGTAGCGCGCCACGCATCGATGCTCTTCCTGAACGGATCGCTCAGGTCGAGTACGCGGCCGCGCCGGCCGTCGACGATGCGGTGCCAGTTGCACTTCAGCGAGTCGCGCCGCGAGCCCAACCGCTGGACTTGCTCGCCGCGAAGCCTGGGGCGGCCGACCGCGGGCGGAGAGTGAACCGCGTGCGTTACCTGATGCGGGTCGACGACCCGGTGGTCGAGCACACCCGCCTCATCCATGGCCGCGAAAATCCCATCGGGCCCGAGTTGGCCGAACCGGGTATCGATCTCACACAGCTCGGATCGCAGCGCCTGAAACGAATCGCAGCCTTCGGCAATCGACTGGCCGCGCGAGCGCAGGTTCCGGAGGAGTGACGCGGCACTGGCGCTCGAGGTAGCGGTCATCTCCGGGAGCGAGTCCAACACCCGATTCCACACGGGCAGAATTTCCCAGTCCACGCCGTGATGTCGCGCACGGGCCTTGAAGATCGAGAGCTTGATCGGCCAGTCCAGCGTCGCACCCGTGGAGTCCGGGTCGGTCTCGAGCCCGTCGAGGACGTGACGCCAGCGCCGACATAGCTCTTCGGTCCAGGCCGGCATGAACGGCGCGTCGGCGTGCGCCTCGACCTGCTCGAGGTAGTGGCGCTGGATCTCGATGGCGGTCTTGGGTGTGCCGGCGGCCATCCCGGCGAGCGCCGTGCAGCGGGGATCGGCGACGAAGTCCTGCATCGCCATGAGCGGCCGGGCGAGCCGGACGTCATCGCCGGGGCGGATGCCGGCTTCGACGAGCTTGACGATCAATGCGGTCGTCCCGACACGCAGGTAATCGGCGAGCTGCGAGCACAGGCTCTCGCCGGTGAGGACATGAAGTCGGCGGTAGCCGTCCTTGGCGAGCGACTCGTGCTTGGTGTGGAAGATCCCGCGGCCGTCGGTCGAGCTGGTCGACTTCTCCTTCTCGAGGTGTGCAACCCGGGGAGAGAGCGTGAACTCGATGCCAGGCGATCTGGGGTTCAATCCACCGGCGCCGGTGAAGACTACCCTGGACACCAGGTGTGGGATGAGCTGCACGGGCAAGACGGAAGGGTGGACCCCGGTGTATAGATACGACTCGTGGGAGCCCCAGGTCGCGCTCGTATCGACGTAGTCGACGTTGCACTTGAGGAGCAAGGCGCGGGCCACACGA